>JBBJOE010000259.1:0-4721 GCA_037721765.1 Thermomicrobiales bacterium | reverse complement strand
GATGCCGGCCGGGCCGACGTTGCCGTTCTCGAACTGGGGATCGATGATCCCGGCCCGGGAGGCCCCGGCGGTCGAGCGGCGAGCCCGGCCCCGACCAGTCCCGGCCGTCCCGGCCTCGGTGTCGTTGCCTCGGGTCGCCCCGGCACCGAGGCCAGCGGCGGCTGGGTAGCCGTCGCGCTCCCAGCGGGTCAGGATTTCCCGCAGACGGCGGGGGGCGACGAAGGCGCTGCCCGCCTCGACGGCCTCGTAGATGGCGGCCCGGACCCATTCCCAACCGGTCATGGCGGCACCGTCCGGCAGCCGGGTCGCGGCGGCGGCCGGCTCGAACCGCTCGGCCATGCCCCGCAGCAGGTGGGCCTCGGCCGGGGTCAGGCGGCGGGCGTTGGCGTCCTCGAAGGCGCGGCCGGCAGCCGACTCGCCCGGCCCATCCCCGGGCGGGATCGGAAGATCGTGGCCGACCGGCGTCAACTCGGCCGCCCCTCGGTGATCGACCGATGTCGCCCCCGTCGCGGTGCGATCGGCGGCCGGGGTGACTCCTGTCCCGCCCCACCCCGCCGCCCCCGCGTCCCCGGGCTCGTCTCCTGAGGTGTCTCCGTCGTGGCGGGCCACGGCGTCGGGTGTCGCCTCCGGCGGGACCACCGCGATGACCTGGGCCGTGGCCGGGACGGTGATCTCGGCCGGGTTGGTCCCCGGCGGCGTGGCGAAGCCTGGCTCCTCTCGATGCCCCGGAGTGGTCGTGGTCGTTGTAGAGAAACGTTGGTCATACGTCGTGTTGGACCGTGCAACACCGGTTGGGCCACCGTCGTTGGCCGGGGCAACCACGGTCGGTCTAGAACGGGTCGAACCATCGTTGCTCCCGGCAACGTCCGAGTCCGAACCTCTGTTGGCGGGTGCAACGTCCGACCCGAAACCATCGTTGGTGGATGCAACAGAGGTCTCACCCGGCCCACCCATGCCGACATCCGTGGTGTCGTTACCGGTGGCCGGGGTTGCCATCCCGTCATCGCCGCTCGGCATGCCGACGAGGGCCGAGCCGACCCCGGTTTCTGCCACGACCGTCGAGGCCCCGGCGGTGGATCGGCGGGCGGCGTGGCCGGCCCGGGTGCGGTCGCTGGCCTTGGTCTCCTCGCGCTCGGTGCGTGCTGCCAGGCGAGCCCAGGCCTCGGTCTGGCGCAGGACCGGCAGCATCTGGTGCCAGACGTTGTCCGGGTCGATCGGGGCGAAGCGGGGCGAGAAGATGCGGCGGACGTAGCGGTAGACCGCCTTGTCGCGGTCGGCCAACTCGACGACGCGAATGACGTCCTTGGTGCTCAGGGTGAAGCCGTCGCCCTGGTCCTTGACCCGGTAGAAGTTGTGGGGAACCCGCCAGCGGCGCCCCATGGCGTCGGCCCGCAGAACCATCTCCTTGCGGATTTCGATCAGGTCGAGGGCGACCAGGATCTTGTTGATCGTGATCAGCTCGGCCCGGTCCTCGCCGTAGAAGTCGGCCTCCCGCTGCTGGGAGGGAAAGGCGTAGCCCCGGTGGGGGGACTCCTCGCGACGGTCGGTCCAGACCGTGTACGAGTTGAGGAGGCCGACCCCCTTCAGGCCGAGCAGGGGCGAGTACTGGGTGACGACGCTGTTCCAGTGCCAGAACCAGCCGCGCCGCCGGGTGTCCTCGCCGCCCCGGGTGGCGTCCGCCTCACCGACGACCCCGACCGGCACGCCCTGCCCACCCGTCGGGTCCGTGGTCACCGCGCCGGGCAGCACCGTCTCGTCCCCGTTGCCGGCCGCCTGGGGGGCGCCGGCGGGGGTCGGTGTCGACCGGGGTGACCGGCGACGGGGCGTGCTCACCGTGTCCCCCGGGGGGAGACGGTGAGCCCATGGGACCGCCCTGATCGGGGCGGCGTGGGGTGTTGACAGCACCGCACGGGTGTGTCTAGAATACAGAGGTCGCCCGGGTACACGGAACCCTCCCTTGGCGGGGATAGCGGCGGCAGATTCGGCGAGAGGGTCACGAACAGGCGGCCTGACGATGGTCCGTTCGTTCCCCGGTAGTGCGTCTTAGCGCGGCCGAGACACCCAAGCACAGATTCGAGATCGAGATCGAGCGGTTGACGTTGGCGCGTCGGCCGCTCGTCGCTTTTCCCGCCGGTTCCCCCCGGTGGTCATCCTCATGCCCGTGTCGTCGGCCGTGGCCCCGGTTGGCGCCGGGGTGGCGGTGACGAAGCCGGTCGCCGGTGCCCCTTGGCGGGGGCGGGCGGCTGGCGTTGGCGCGGTCTGGAGACGGGACGGGGTCCCGGTCTGCATCGCTTGGTCCGGTCGCTGGATCGTGTCGATCGCGTGTCCTCCCTGGCGCCCCCGGCGCCGACGTGCATCGGGTAGCGAGGCGCCCTCGCGTCCCCCGGGGTCGAATCCGCTTCCGGTCCCGACGTCGCTCCCGGCGGTGCCGGTATGGGTATCGCGATGGTCGGTGTCCGGCGCGGGCGCGAACGTCTCACGGCCCGCGGGGAATGCCCCGGCGATCGTGAACGGTTCGCGTCCGGGCCCGACGGCCGGCGTCCTCGTCGTCCCCATGGCGGGCGAGGTCCGGCTGGGCCTGGCCTGGCGTGGTGTCGTGCCGGCGGCGTTCTCACCGGCACCGTGGGCGCGCAACGTGGTCACCGGGCACCTCCCATGTCCGGCGCGGCGCCGTCGAGGCCGGCCGGGACCACGAAGGCGAGGCGGGTCTGGAGGGCTCCGGCGATCGGTGGGGTGCTGGCCGCACCGGGACCGCTCAGGACCAGGTCCATGTTGGCTTCCGGTGCGGGCAGGGCCGCCGCGACGGTCGAGGCCTCGATGACCCCTCGCCCCGACCGGAGGGCGAGGTCCATGGTCGCCGAGGCGGCCCGCAGGATCTCGGCGGGGACCGCACCGGCCCGCTCGGCGATGGCGACGACCGCCGCGGGCGCGAAGCGGGGTAGGGAACCATTGCCGACCCCACCACCGGCGACCGTGATCCGGTGCGCCAGCAGGGCGGCGGTGTCCTCCTCGTTGATCGGGTTGAGGGCGTGCGACATCGTGACCCTGCTGACGAGGTTACGCTTGCGGCCGACCTTGTCGGTGAGTTCCGGCCGCCCGCAGAGGACGATCCGGGGCCCGCGGGGCCCGGCCACGTCGCCGAAGGCCAATAGGGCCCGCAAGATCTCGAAGTGAGACCCGACCAGCGAGGCCGCGTCGTCGATCACCAGTAGCGGCGTCCCTGTCAAGGTTGCCGGGACGCCATCTCCGGTGTCCCCGGCGAGGGCGCGTTGGAACCGGGTGAGCAGGTCCAGGCCGGTCCGGCCGCCACCGGTCGGGACGCCGAACTGGTCGAGGATGGCCCGTAGGAACTGGACATCGGTCCGGCAGAGGGTGGGGTCGGGGATGGTGCCAACCAGGAAGGCGTCACCGTCACGGGCTTCCCCGGCGGCCCGCTCCGCCGCCAGATCCCGGACCAGGGCGGCAGCCAGGATCGTCTTGCCAGAGCCCGCGCCGCCCGTCACCAGGGCCAGGCCCGGGCCACGCCGGATTGCCTGGCGAAGCCGGGCCAGGCAGTCGGCATGGCCCAGGGTGGCGACGAACAGGCCCGGGTCCGTGGACTGGGCGAAGGGATCGACGTGGGGGGAGGCGAGGGACGATGCCATGTCAGCGTCCCAGTCGCTGGCGGATCTCGCGGATGCCGACGCCGGACTGGCGGAGGCCGACGACCTGGCGGAGGCGGGCCAGCTCACGGTCGTCGAAGAGCAAGTAGCCGCTCTCGGTGCGGGCGGTGGCGACGATGATCCCCTCCCGTAGGTAGAAGTCGAGGTGGGTCCGGGAGAGGCCGGTGGCGGCGCGGAGGTCGCTGGTCATGTAGAAGCGGGGCATCTCCGGGGCCAAGGTGGCCGACGCCGGCGCGGTAGCCTGGCCGGCGGGCGCGGCCACGGCGTCGTCGGCCACGGGACCGGCCATGACGGACGACGCGGCGGACCCGTCTGCCGAATAGCCAGCGACGTCATCGGAGAACGAACCGGCGCGGGGTGCGAGGTCCACGTCCATTTCCCTTTCCGTCTCCAACTCGAAGTCCCTCCCCGAACCCATCCGCACCCTCATTCCCGCGTTGTCCCCGACGTTCGGCTAGCGTCAGGCACGACAATCGATCGTGGCACTCTGCAACTGCATAGTGCCATCTTAGGGGCTGACCAGCGATCTGTAAACCAGTTGTCGCATTGTCACCGACGAAGGTGTACGGACATCCCCGGATCGTGCCTGACCGCGTAGGCCCATGGCGTCGCTGGGCTCGCGAGCGGTGACGGGATGTCATTCGTCGGTTGGGGTGAAGACTTGGGGTCGTGAACGTCCTGATCGTCGTGTCGCGAATGCGTCGAGAAGTGGTGCGGTAGCCACCACCCGTGGTGGGTGGCGTCGCTTCCCGGCCGGGGGTGGCCAGGGTCCCGGGCGATCGCACCGCTCGGGACGAGGAAGGACGCGCCGCCGCGCCGCGGGTCCGCCGGTCCGCCCGTCGGGGTCTGGGGCCAGCGGGGCGGTCGTGTTCCCGTCAGGGCGGCCATCTGGGGAGATGACCGGGACGGGGACTGGACTGGCACCGGGATGCTGAGTGGAGAGGGGGCGGGGTGTCGAACGGGGCGGCGGCGGCTTGGGTGACCGGGGCCAGCCGGGACATGCACTTGCCCTGCCCACTGGCGTTGGCCCTGGGCGTTGGCCGGCCCGCCCGCATGCCG
>JBBJOE010000258.1:0-4733 GCA_037721765.1 Thermomicrobiales bacterium | reverse complement strand
TCCATGATCCGGGCGACCAGCCACCGCAGCGTGATCGGGCCATGGACCTCGTGTTCTGCCGTCCGGTCCCAGGCCCCCGACGGCACCTCACGGAGTACCTCGACGAGTCTCTCCCGGAGTCGCCGGAAATTCGCCAGCGTCGCCGCGGTGTCCTGGCCCCGGTAATCCCGCTCGATCACCCAGAGTTCGTCGTCGAACGACTCCAGGAACGGCCGCTCGGTGGTCAGGACCGCCTGGACCCGCTGGGCGAAGATCTCCTCCCAATCACGGAGGTGGGGCAAGATCTCGACCACTCCCCAACCACCGTCCCGAGCGGGACGGACGAGCGCCTCTGCCGGGTGCTCGTCTAACAACCGGCCCAGGTCGCCCGGCACCGCGGCCAATGCGGCCACGATCTCCTCTGGCGATCGCCGCGCCGCCTCGGTACCCGTCGTCACGCCGACCCCCGATCCCATCGCCCGGTCGCTCGCCGCTCCCCATCGCCGCCGATCCCCGACGCCACACCCAAACCACACCGGGAGACGGTACGGCGGAGGGTGCCGATCGGGAGATGGGAGTCGCTCACCATATGTCTATGCGGTCACGTCGAGGCCGTGCCGCCCCGTGGTCCCGGCGCGACCACACGGGACTCGCCCGCCCCCGGACCCGCCGCGTCATCTTCGACCACCAACCGGCCCGGGATCGGACCGGACGGATCGTCCATCCGCCAGACCCGGATCGCGGGGATCAGTGTCGCGAATGAGACGATCATCGCCAGCGCCATGGGATAATACGCCTCGCGCCAGTCGGTTGGCGAAGGGACGGGCGGCGTCGCCGGGTGAGAATGCACGATGGCCCCGAGTCGCCAGCCCTGGCGCTCGAATCCCGACAGCGCATCGATCACCTCTCGCGGCTCCATTGTATACCGCGTTGGGGAGGCATCGAGATTCGTGCCGGGGTAGAACGCCGTCACCCGGACCAGGCGGTGGGGTCCCGGCGGCCCGATCGCGAGCAGGCCGACCCCCTCGGCGGGCAACGCGGCTCGCAGGTGCGCGGTTACCCGGTCGAGCAGGGCGCGAGACACCACGAGCTCGTCCGGGGCGCCGTCCTCCACCGTGGCCGGGTCGTCGGGAGAGCGTGACACGGTCAACTTGTCCGGACCGCCGGGGTCCCGCTCGGAAAGGACCCTATGGACCTGACTGGATCGCATCATCACCGCCCCTGACCACCTTGGGCACCGCCCGTCAAAAGGCACCGACCGACCAACAGCGTACCGTACCGGCCCCGGCATTCGGGCAGCCGGGCCACCCGCGGGAGGAACGATGATGAGGGACCCACGACGACGACCGCGAGAGCTGATGCGGCTGACCGCCTCGCTCGTTTTCCTCATGGCCTTGGCCAGCGGCCCAGCGGCATTCGCCGCCCAACCTTCACCGCCTCCCCCTGGGTCCGGCACCCCGCTCGTCGTGGACGACCCGACCCTGTACGGACCAGTCCTTCGCCCGTATCGCCAGGCCGTGATCGAGGAGACGGCGGGCACGCTCTCCCACTATGCCATCGACGCCACGGTCGAATCGGCGACGGAGACCCGACCGTGGCGAGTCTCCGGGACGGTCGCGATGGACTTCGTCAACGCGGGCGACGAACCACTCGATGCCGTCTACTTCCGGCTCTATGCCAACGACGCCCGCTATGCCGAGGGCGCCATGCAGATGCGGCAGGTCACCGTCGATGGCCGACCGGCCGAGACGGTCCTGAGCCAGGCCGACACCGTCGTCGAGGTCCCGCTGCCCACCGCGCTTGGTCCGGGGGAACGAGTCGCCATCGACTACCTGTTCCGGACCGCCGTCCCGACCGCCCCCGCCCAGAGCTACGGGCTGTTCAGTTACCAGCCGGAGGGGGGCACGCTGGTCCTCGCCCACTGGATGCCGTCCCTCGCCGGACGTGACGCGACCGGCGAGTGGAACCTCGAAATGCCGAGCACGTTCGGAGATGTGATCTTTTCCAACACCGCTCTCTTCGAAGCGGAGATCATGGCCCCCGAGGACCTGGTCCTGGTCAGCACAGGCACGGCGGAGACCGGGGCGGCGAACGACGGCACGATCCTGCACCGCATCGTCACCGGGCCAGTCCGCGACTTGACGATGGTACTGGACGACGACTACGAGGTCGCCACGGTCGAGGTCGACGGCACCCGCGTCCAGTCGTTCTACAACCCCGAGCACGCCCGGGGCGGCGAGTTGGTCCTCGAGTACGGCGCCCGGTCCCTCGCCCTGTACAACGAGTTGTTCGGGCCCTACCCCTATGAGGAGATGGACCTGGTCGACCTCACGGTCCGCAATGGCGCGGCCGGGGTCGAGTTCCCCCAGTTGATGTTCATCGGCGGGTCGTACTACGACCAAGAACGCGATTTCCCGGACGAGCCCCCCACGGTGGACGACCCGCCCACGTTCCTCGAAACCATCGTCGTCCATGAGGTCGCCCACCAGTGGTTCTTCGGCCTGGTCGGTAACGACCAATACGACCACGCCTTCATCGACGAGGGACTGGCCAACGACATGTCGACCGATGTGTTCTACACCGCCGCCTACGGCCCCGAAGTGGGGGCGACCGAACGGGTCAGACAACTGGAGGGCCCCTACCTGGACCGCCTGTTCGGGGCCGGGGACGTCATCGTGGACCAACCGACGGACACCTTCCCGAGTGAAGGGGCCTACGTGGTCGCGGTCTACAGCAAGGCTGCCTTGGGGTTCCAGGCGCTCCGGTCGGAGATCGGGGATGACGCCTTCTTCGCCGCCCTGGCTCGCTACGTCGCCGAGTACCGATTCGAGGTCGCCACCCCGGAAGACCTGCTCGCCGCCTTCGAGGCCGAGTCCGGGCAGCAACTCGACGAACTCTGGCGCCACTGGTTCGAGGCGGCCGAAGGCACCGAGGACTATGACCCCGAGGACCTGGATCGGGTCCCGTCCCTGGGCCGGGTCAGGTGACCGACTCGCCCGGAGGACGCCCTATCCCCGGGCCGGACGCGGAGATCATCACGTCTCGTCGGCCGGACGCCCGGCCGGCCGTCGGACCGTCACCGGCCCCCTCGTCCGGCAATGCTCCCTGGCCCAAATCCGGGGATCGAATGGGAGCCGGTCCATCCGATCCGGGCGCCGGATCCATTCACCTACCGTCCGGACCAGCGCCGGGAGATTCCTCGGGTGCCCGTCGCCGGCACGGCGACTGGCGGTCGTGGCGACTGTCCTCGCTTACCCTGACCTCCCTGGCGATCGTGATCGGCACGCGGTCCTTCCTGTGGCTGGTGAGTTGGGTATCGGTGCGGGCTCTGCCTCGTTTGGGGTATTACCCGGCCCAGTTACCTGACGCCTTCCTGGCCGGCGTGCCGGCCCTCGACGGCTGGGCCCGGTGGGACACGGCCCACTACGTCGCGGTGGCCCGACTCGGGTATGGTGACCCGGCCAGCCCGAGCCCCCACGGCGGGGTGGGGTTCTTCCCGCTCTATCCGCTCCTGATGCGTGGCCTGGTCGAGATCGTCGGCGTCGCTGCCACCCCCGCCACCCTGGCGGTCGCCGGGATCGTCGTCGCCAATGTCTCGTTCCTGCTCGCCGTCCCCCTCTTTGCCCGCCTTGCTGCCGACCATGTCGGAGAAAAGGCGGCGCGACAGTCGGTGGCCCTCCTCTGCCTGGCCCCGCTGGGGTTCTTCTTCAATGCCGCCTATTCCGAATCGCTCTTCCTCGCGCTGGCGGCCGGGTCGTTGCTGGCCGCGCGGCGGGACCGGCGGTGGCTCGCCGCCGGCCTGGCCGGCCTGGCGTCCGGTTCCCGGCTCTTTGGCCTCGCACTCGCCCCGGCCCTCCTGCTCGGCGCCTGGCGGCGTGGGGCCTCGCGCCGTGACCTGCTCGCGACGGCCATCCTCTCCCCACTCGGGGCCCTGCTGACGACGCTGTACCTCTGGGTCGAGACCGGAACTGCCTTCGCCTATTTCCGCGCCCAAGCCACCTGGGGCGGCTGGGACGACCACGTCCGTGCCTACGCGATCCTCTTCGCCCGCCACCCTGGCGAGACGTTCATGGGCGACCCGCGTCATCTGATCATCATCTTGAACGTGCTGCTCGGCATCGTGGCCCTGGCGGCGTTGCCGTCCGTCTGGCGCCGCCTCGACCCGTCGACCGCCCTATTTACGACCTTGATCGTCGTGGTCCACGCCGGGTTCACCTGGGTGTCGCTGGGGCGCTACCTGCTGCCGGCGATCGGCGTCTGGGTGGTCCTGGGGGAACTGGTGACGCGCCCCCGCTGGCGGGGTTGGCCCCGCGATGTGGCCTTCGTCACGTCGGCGATCCTGCTCACACTGATGACGGTCCTGTTCAGCCATGGGTTCTGGGTCGTCTGACAGGACGAGGACCACATCGCCGGGATGATTCGTCAGGGTCCCCCGTCCTGGCCCGCCGGGCCGCATTGACAGGACGCCCCTCGTCGTTACACTAGCGCGACCCACGGCCCGGACGAAGAACGTCAGCACCGGGTCCGCCGGCGACATCCGGCTTTCCCCGGGGGCACGAGGGGCATTTGGTCGCACGATGCGGTGCGGCGAATCCCGCGGTCTACGCGGAGGGTGACGATGATGGCCCGATTCTCCGGCCCTAACCAGCGCGGCCGCGGTACCCGGTCACCCGTCCGCTCGCCCGATGGCGGGGCGCCGAACGATCCCGCCGGGCCGGTTCTCCCCGCGGCGCCCGTCGCGCTGGTCCGGCCCC
>JBBJOE010000257.1:0-4750 GCA_037721765.1 Thermomicrobiales bacterium | reverse complement strand
GTGCAGAGCGGCGGTTCTCCGCAGGAGCCGGCCTCGCCGCGTGTGGCGACGAGGAGTGAGACGGCGGCACCCTCGCTGGCGTACTTGGCGAGCGTACCGCCGACGATGCGGGACTCGTCGTCGGGATGGGCGAAGATGCCGAGCAGGCGCCGCATCACCGTCGATCCGAGGTCGAATGGCAGTATCTACCGCCGTACCCGTGGCCCTTTCCCGGTTGGGATAGCCACCTGGTCCTACGTCGAGCTTGATCTGGTCGGCACCTGTCCATAGGGTCACTCCCCGGCACACCAATCCAAACATTGCGTGTTGGTGTCGCCTAGGAGTCACTCTAGACCTTGACCTAACGGGGAAGGTCAAGGTCTAGCGGCTGGGGCGTTGGCAGGCACCTGCAACTGGGGGCGAAGGCAGCGCAGCTCGGGCAGCACGAATCCTCCACTTGCGACTCATTTGGCTCGGTGAGTTGTCGGGCGGCGATCACCAGGGTGTCGCGGTATGCCACCAGCGCTTCGATGCGATCCGTGCAGTCGGTAATCTTGCGCGCCAGGACCTGGGCCAGCTCGGCCGTCGTGAGGTGACATAGTCCCCGTTCGGCCACTGTCACGAGATCCCGGATCTCTTCCAGGGTGAGCCCAAGTGCCTTCGCCCGGCGGATGAAGGTAATGCGGTTGACGTCCTCGGCGCGATAGTATCGGTAGCCATTGGGGGTGCGGGACGCGGGTGGGAGGAGGCCCAGCGCCTCATAGTGGCGGAGTGCCTTAGGCGTGGCCCCGACTCGCCGCGCCGTCTCGCCGATCGTGAGCCTGTCGTCCGACGAACGCTTCCTCACACCACCCATCGTTGTCCCCTTCCCGAGAGACGGTCGAGCGCCGCCCGTCGGACCTCGGTGGTCCGCTCGGCATTGCCGGCCCGTCACGGCGATTACTCGCGACCTTCGGCACCTCAGCGAGCGCCCAGATGCCGGTGAACTGGCCCGCGAACGGGTCTGATTCCCGCATTCCGAACCGACCCTATCCTGGCTTCGACTCGGCCCGCCGGATAGCGACCTCGACGTGGTGCTGGCCGACCTGGATCTGGTCGCGGTACCAGCCGGCGGCGTCGGTGGTGCCACCCGGGCCGTCGGTGACCTGGGCCTCGACCGCATCGGATGCCCCGGCGGCGGCCGTGGCGTCGAACGACTCGGCCAGGACTTCGGTCCGGATTGTCGCCTCGTGGTCGGTCAGGGCGGCGACGATCTCCGGGTCGGCCCGGTAGGTCAGCGCGATCCGGTCCTCGATCTCGTAGCCGGCCCGCTTCCGGGCGTCCTGCACCCCACGCACGAAGTCGCGCATCTGGCCCTCGCGGATCAGGGACGGGGTCAGCGAGGTGTCAAGGACCACGGTGCCGATGGCGCCCTGGGCGGCGGCGTAGCCCGCCCGCTTGGTCAGCGAGACCAGGATCTCCTCCGGCAACAGTTCGACGCCGTCGCCGCCGGGCAGGGTCAGGCTCACCGGTTGGCCGGCATTGGCCCGCTCGGCCACGGACGGGGCCGCCTCGGCGGCCAGGGCGGCCCGGATCGGGCCGAGGCGCTTGCCGTACTTCGGGCCGAGCAGGCTGAGGTTGGGGCGGATGTCGTAGGCGACCACGTCGCCGGGGTCGGCCAGGGGGCGGATCTCCTTGACGTTCAATTCGTCCTGGACCATCTCCCGCAGCCGCATCACCGAATCGGTCGCGGCGGCGTCGCGGGAGTAGACCAGCAGGGCCGGGAGGGGCTGGCGGACCTTCACCGCCGCCTCCTGGCGGGCGGCGTGGCCGAGGGTCACCACCTCCAGCACGGCGGTCATGTCGGCGGAGAGGGCGGCGTCGATCGCGGCCGGGTCGGCCGTCGGGTAGTCGGTCAGGTGGACGGAGGCGGGCGCGGCCGGGTCGGCCGAGCGGACCAGGTTCTGGTAGATCTCGTCGGCCAGGAAGGGGACGAAGGGGGCCAGCAGCCCGGAAAGGGTGACCAGGCACTCGTGGAGGGTGGCGTAGGCGGCTAGCTTGTCCCGGTCGCCCTCGGGCTTCCAGAACCGGCGGCGGTTGCGCCGGATGTACCAGTTGGACAACTCCTCGATCACGAAGTGCTCGATCGCCCGGGCGGCGGCGGGGCTGTCGTAATCGTCCAACCGCTCGCGGCAGAGGGTCGTCAGTTGGTGGAGGCGGGAGATCACCCAGCGGTCGAGCATGGACCGCTCGGCGAGGGGGACGGCGTTGGCGGGATCGGCCGGGTCCCAGCCGTCGAGGCGGGCGTAGTTGGTGAAGAAGGCGTAGCAGTTCCAGAGCGGGATGATGAAGCGGCGGCGGACGGCGTCGCACTGGCCATAGCCGAAGTTGACGTTGACGAACGGGTTCACGGTGGCGAAGAGCCAGCGCATGGTGTCGACGCCGGCGATCTCGGCGGCGTCGTCGAACCAGATCGCGTTGCCCTTGCTCTTGTGCATCTCGGCGCCCTTCTCGTCGCGCATCAGGGCGTACGAGAAGACGGTCTTATAGGGAGGCTGGTCCGGCACGAGGGTGGTGCCCTCGGCGAGCTGGGCGTAGAACCAGTTGCGGAACTGGCCGGGGAAGCTCTCCGAGATCAGGTCGGCCGGGAACCATTTTTCCCAATGCTCGCGGTCGTGGCGGTAGTCGAGGGTCGAGAAGCCGACGATGCCGGCATCGAGCCAGGGGTTTCCTACATCCTTGATCCGGTTCGTCTCCGCGCCGCAGGAGGCGCAGGCGATGGTGACGGCGTCGATCCAGGGCCGGTGGGGGGTGTGGCCCTCGAAGTCGTCCCAGCCGGAGACGGCGCGCTCCTCGAGCTCGACCTCGCTGCCGATGACCTCGAAGGTGCCGCATTCCTGGCACTCGTAGATGGGGAGGGCCAGGCCCCAGTACCGCTTCTTGGAGATCATCCAGTCGTCCATGTGGGCGAGCCAGTCCAGCTCGCGGTCGCGGCCGAACTCGGGGATCCAGCGGATGGCGCGGGTGTTGTCCATCATCGGGGCGCGCAGCTCGCCCATGGAGATGAACCATTCATCGACCAGGCGGAAGACGAGGTCGGTGTTGCACCGCCAGCAGACGGGGTAGCGGTGGGTGTAGTTCTCGCCCCGGAAGAGGAGGCCCTTGTCCTCCAGGGCCGCCATGATCGGGGTGGCGACCTCGTGGACGTAGGCGCCGGAGAAGGGGCCGAAGCCGGCGACGTAGACGCCGAACTCGTCGATCGGGGCGATCACGGGGAGGTCATGGACCTTCGAGAGGGCGAAGTCCTCCTTGCCGCAGCCCGGGGCGATGTGGACGATGCCGGTCCCCTCGGTGGCGGAGACATCGTCCCAGGCGATGATCCGGTGGGCGACCCCGGCGGCGGCGGGGAGGTCGTCGAAGGGACCGTCGTAGGCCCAGCCGAGCATCTCCTGGCCAGTCAACTCGCGGGTCACCTCGTGGTCGCCGCGGATGGCGGTGCGGACGGCGTCCTTGGCCAGGTAGTAGGCCTTGCCGTCGCGCTCGACCCGGACGTAGGTCAGTTCGGGGTGGACGGCGGCGGCGACGTTGGCGACGAGGGTCCATGGGGTGGTGGTCCAGGCCAGGAGGGAGGCGCCGGGCTCGTCGCGGAGGGGGAAGGCGACGTAGGTCGAGAGGTGGGTGCGGTCCTGGTAGCCCTCGGTGACGATCTCGTGCTCGGAGAGCCCTGTCCCGCAGCGGGGGCACCAGGGCATCACGTCGTGGCCCTTGTAGACCCAGCCGCGCTCGTGACAGGTCTTGAGGAAGTGCCAGATGGTGTAGTTGTTCTCGTCCGACATCGTGAAGTAGGAGTGGTCCCAGTCCATCCAGTAGCCGAGGCGGACGGACTGGTCGGTCTGGCGGGCGGCGAACTTGAGGACCCGCTCCTTGCAGCGCTCGACGAACTCGGCGATGCCGTAGGTCTCGATGTCGCGCTTGCTCTTGAGGCCGAGTTCCTTCTCGACCTCGACCTCGACCCAGAGGCCCTGGCAGTCGAAGCCGTTCTGGAAGCGCTGGTGCTTGCCGAGCATGGCCTGGTAGCGCTGGAAGAGGTCCTTGTAGGTGCGGCCCCAGGCGTGATGGACGCCCATCGGGTTGTTGGCGGTGATGGGGCCATCGAGGAAGGAGAACCGCTCCGGGCTGGCCTCGTTGCGGCGGAGGTAGGCGGCGACGGTCCGCTCCCGCTCCCAGCGGGCGAGGGTCTCACGCTCCTGGGCCGGAAAATCGACCTTTTGGGCCACCTCGCGAAAAGTCGTCATGTGCGCTCCGGTCTGGTTGACGGTGATCGGACGGGTCGGCCGTGATCGAACGAGTCGGTGTCGGAGGGAATCGTGTGCGACGGGCTCGGGACAACACAACGCCCGTCCCCGACGCGTCGAGGACGGGCGAACCCGCGGTACCACCCCGGTTGGCCCGCCGCCACGGTCACGCTGACGCGACCATGGGGGACGGACCCACTCAAGACCCCGGCGGCACGCCTGCCGGCAGGGGATGTCGCGGTAACGGGCGACGGTCGGCCGCGCCTACTATCGAGACGGAGTATCCCGGGTTCGGGCGGCGGCTCGGGAAGGATGTCCGACGTCGCCCCCGGGTCCGGCTCCCACCCTCCCGGACTCGCTCGGCGCCGGCGACGGCGGCACGGTTTCCGTCATTGCCACGGTGTTGCGGATGTCTGGGGGAAGCGTAGCACGGGACGGAAGGCGGAAGGCGGAAGGCGGAAGGCGGAAGGCGGAAGGCGGAAGGCGGAAGGCGGAAG
>JBBJOE010000256.1:0-4781 GCA_037721765.1 Thermomicrobiales bacterium | reverse complement strand
CGGGCCCTCCCCCGTCGTCACGGTCCCGGGTGCGCCGCCCGGCGTCGTCCGCCGGGGAGGGCTCCGTTCTTCGCCGGTGACACGCTCGACCGGCGGGTGAACCCGTTGCCACGGACGGCGAACGTGGCACTCCACGCGGCACCAGGGGTCCATTGTGCCTAAGATCTTCTCCTGAGGAGGTGGTTAAGTATGGACGCGTGTCGTGGGACGCTTCCCCGTCGTTGGCGTTTGCCGGGGTATGTGACTGGCGGACGGTGGCCGTGGCGCGGGAGGTGGTCATGATGGTCCTCCCTTGCGCCCGGCATCGAGTGTGCCAGCAGGCGCCAGCGGCATCGGGTGGAGGAGGAGGACCGTGACTGTCGAGTTCCTGATCACCACGTTGATCATCGTCGCGACCCCAGGCACGGGGGTGATCTACACCCTCGCGGCGGGACTGGCCCATGGGGCGCGTGCGAGTGTGGTCGCCGCCGTGGGATGCACGCTCGGGATCATCCCGCACATGGTGGCCGCGATCACCGGGGTTGCGGCGCTGCTGCATGCCAGTGCGCTCGCCTTCCAGACGTTGAAGATTCTCGGCGTGGTGTATCTCCTATGGATGGCCTGGGCGACGCTGGGGGAGCGCGGGGGTTTCGTCGTGGAGGCGGATAGGGTCCGGCGTCCGGCGTCGAGGGTCATCCTCTCCGGTGTCCTGATCAATATTTTGAACCCAAAGCTGACGATCTTCTTCTTCGCGTTCTTGCCGCAGTTCGTGGGCACTGGTGAGTCCCGCGCCTGGTTGACGATGGTGGAACTGAGCGCGGTGTTCATGGCGACGACGCTCGTCGTGTTCGCCGCCTATGGAGTTTTCGCCGCGTCGGTACGGGACCACGTCGTCTCCCGGCCCGGGGTGATGACTTGGATGCGACGGGTCTTCGCCGGGTCGTTCGCGGCGTTGGGAGCCAGGCTCGCGTTGGCGGAGCGGTAACACTCGACGTCACGGCGACGGGGGATACGCATGCACATCCTACATTCGCCCGACATCTGGCGCGACTTTCCACGGGTCGTGCCCGGTGTGCTGGCCATCGAGGGCATCCGTCCCGACGTGGATGTCACACCCCGGGTCGCGGCGTTCGAACGGGTCGCGGCCGAGCGTCTCGCGACGGGGACCGAATCGGACCTGGCGGAGATCCAGGCCTGGCGCAGGGCCTTCGCGCGGATGGGTCTCAAACCGACCCAATACCGGTCGGCCTCGGAATCGTTACTGCGACGGTTCCGCAAGGAAGAGACGCTTCCGCGTCTCCATCCCCTGATCGACCTCTGCAACGCGGTGTCGCTCGCCTTCGCCATCCCGATCGCCACCTTCGACGTGACCCGTCTGACCGGCCATGTCGAGGTCAGGTATGCCAATGGAACGGAGACGTTTGAAACGTTCTCCGGGGAGACGGAACATCCAGATCCGGATGAGGTGATCTTCGCGGACGAGGCGGGCCGCGCCCACGCCCGCCGGTGGTGTCATCGCCAGAGCGCCTTCTCGGCGGTGCGGGATACGACGTCGTCCGTCCTGATCGTCGCGGAGGCGATGCATGACGACGCCGCGCTCGATATCCCACGGTTGATCACGACGTTGGCGGCAGAGGTATCGGGGGCGTGGTCCGTCCCAACGACCTCGGCCGTGCTGAGCGCGGCGTCGCCCAGGTTCGATGTCTGATACGGAATCCGGGGGTCGAAATGGACGGTCGAAAGCGCGGCCTCGTGGGCGGACGCTGTCTCTCGTCGTACTCCTCATCCCTATCGCTCCCGTGAAGACTGTGTCCGCCCTATGGTCACAATAGGGAGACCGTGCTAGCCACGATGCGACGGGACCGACCACAGTCGGGCTCGGGTCAGCCAACGCGGTCGTCTCCATCTCGCTTCCGCGTGGTGGTGAGAGGTGGGATGGACAGGGTCAGCGTCCCACGCGCTTGACCCCCCGGAGTTCCGGTGCTGAACCGGTCGTCGGCAAGACGATCACCAGGCGCGAACGGTGAGACACGCGTCAGCCCCGTCGCGTGTACCGGCAAGGCGCACCGGGCGCGCTCATGGCGGACCAACCGCCCGTTCGCGATGTGACAGCGCATCGCCAGGGTCATCAACCAAAGAGGGACAACTGCTGGCGGGCCTCGCGGGTGCGGGCGGTCTCGATATTCGTCCGGGGAGTGATGAGCGGGAAGGCGGCGTCGAAGCCGGAGCGGGACTCGAAGAGGGGGAGGAAACGCTCCGCCGTATCCCGGAGCCGGCGGAGCAGGAACCCGGCGTTCTCGTCGTTGGCGTATTCGTCGACTAATGCCAACTCGCCGTCTTCCCGTTCGTAGAGTTCTAGGCGCTCGCCGCTCGGGATGTCGAGGGCGAGGCGCTCCAGGAGGCGACGCAGGCGCGGCTGCTGGCCCAGGGCCTCCCGGTTGAGCATGCTCCACTGGCTGAACTCGTCCGTGCCGAGGTCGCGGCCCCGGATGCGTTCGGCGAGGGCGAAGTAGGCGGCACCGGCGTCGTCGTGTCGCCCGGCGATGAAGGCCCGGGATGCGGTGTCGAGGAAGTCCCGGAAGCACCGTTCCATGCGACGGCTGCGGAGGGAACTGCCCTTCAGGACCAGGGTGCCATCGGCTTCCAAGAGAGCGTAATTCTTGAGCTTGAGGGAGAGCATGCCAGCATAGCTCCCGTCGTGGGCGAGCCGGATCTGGCCGGGGAGGACCTGGCCGACCGCGTCGATGAACGCGGTCTCCTGACCCTCGTCCCGGATCTCCGCCGGTGGGACGAAATAGACCCCGTCGGTGTCGACCTCGATCGGCGTGGCGCCGCGGGCGTTCAGCTCCGCGACGACCGCCTGGATCACCTCCTGGCCCTTGACGGTGACCCGGCCGGCCGCCTCGAAGTCGTTGAACAGGCCCCGTCCGTAGCCAAGATAGCCGTAGAACGAGTTGATCAGGACCTTGAAGCTCGATTGGAGACCTTGCCAGACATCGCGTTCGGCGCCGGTGGTCAAGCGGGCCTGGCGCTTGGCGTCGAGGCGGCGACGGGTCAACTCGGCCAGCATCGGTAGGGAGGCCCCGAGGGTGTCGGAGGCGGAGGCGATCCGCTCGTGCAGCATGATCGAGGGGTAGAGGCTCTCGACATCGCACTTGACGACCGGCGCGAAGGCTCCGGTGGCGATCAGCTCGGCGTGGCCGCCGGGATAGGGAACGGCGGACCGGGCGCGGGGGATGGCGTGTCCGGCGTGGAGGTAGGCCCGGACCATCAGGTCATTGATCTTCTCCCCCGGTCCGCCGGTGGCCGTGCTCTGGAGGGACCGGGGCAGGATCTGGGTCTGGTAGAACTCGGTCGGCAGCGTCAGACGGGAGAGGACATCGACGTCCTCGACATCGGCCAGGTTGTAGGCGCGGAGTTCGGCGAGGCGGCCCCGCTGCCACGTCTCCCGGATGCGATCGCCGGGGATGATCGGCCGGTCCCGTTCGGGGAACAGGGTCTTCATGACCCGCTTCAGGGCGTAGCTGCCGAGGCGGCCACCGATGTCGAAGCGCTGGATCTGCTGGTACGTGTCGACGATGTGGCGACCGGGAATGGTCGCCGGGGTGTAGGGGAGGGAGAGGGCGCCGGCCTTGAACCGCTGCTGGCGCTCGCCGATCCAGACGGTGGAGCCGTCCCGGCCCCAGGGCAGAGTGGTCCCGGCCCGAACGGCCCGTTGCTGGAGATAGGGGAGGTCGAAGTTGTAGATGTTGTGCCCCTCGATGACGTCGGGATCGGCCGCGACCAGCCACTCGGTGGCCCGGTCGAGCAGGTCGCGCTCGGTGGTCTCCAGCGCGAAGAAGCCCTCCTCGCCGCCGTGCAGGCGGAGGGCGATGGTGACCACGAGGTTGTCGGGGTGGGCGGGGTCGAGGCCCAGGGTCTCGATATCGAGTTGGAGGCGGCGGAGGTCGTCGAACACCATACCCTTGAAGAGGGTCTGGCCAGTCCGGACCAAGTACTGCTCGGTGGCGGAGGGAAAGCGGAAGCAGGGTTCGCCGGCGTCGCGGGCCGCCCGGTGGGCGTCGGCGAAGGCGCGCCACGAGGCAAAGGTGACCAGGTAGCGAAGGGGGTGGGGGCCGTCGAGGGTGGTGACGACCGGGGCGTTGGACAGCCGACGCCAGGGCTCGTCTCGTTCGGCTAGGAGCCACGGCGCGAAGGGGCGCCGCTCGGGCGTGGTCTCGCCGCCGGGGGCCCGGTGGTAGAGGGTGACCTGATCGTCGGTCGTCCGCTCGACGGCGACGAGGTTCGGAGTCTGGTCCTGGCCGAAGAGGAGTGTATCCATGGCGCGTCGGGAAACCTAGCCGGAAGCGAGTGACATGTTGACCGAAGGATACCCCGCCCACGGGGAACGGCCTGAGCACGGGGTACTCCCGGGAAGAGGGTGTCTCGGCTAGAACTGGTCGTGAGCCTGGCGGGGTAGGCGGTCATCATGCCGATCGTCGTCCCTGTTCACCGGGCGCCGGAGGGGCCGCCCGGCCCTTCGCGGGAAGGGCCACCGGTGGTCTGGCCCGGATGGCTGGGCGCTCCTGGAACGCTGCCCGGGCCGTCGTGACCTAAGTCCCATTGTTGGTCCGCGGGGGGCTCCCTATCATCAGGGGGACGGTCAGGCATGAAGACGACCGGGCCATCGCCCCGTACCGGGCGCGAGACCAGCGCCTCCTGGGCGACGCTCCACGAGCGTGGGGCGGAAACCGGTCTCCAGAGGATACGCGACGCGAACGAGGAGGACGGGTTCGATGCGCAGTGGAGGTAAGGGATTCATC
>JBBJOE010000255.1:0-4798 GCA_037721765.1 Thermomicrobiales bacterium | reverse complement strand
CTACGGCAGCGCGTCGGCGGCGCCCTCGGAGATGGTGGCGCCCAAGGAACGCAGGGTGGGGACGAAGTCTTCGTATCCACGGGCCAGATGATAGATGTCGGAGACGACCGTCTCCCCCTCGGCGGCCAGGCCGGCGAGGACCACCCCCGCCCCGGCCCGGATATCCAGGGCCCGGACAGCCGCGCCGCGCAGGGGCGTCGGGCCATGGAACTCGGCCAGGGTGCCATAGCGAAGCTGGTCACTGCCCTGGACGCTATAGCGCTCGACGCGAACGTCGGCGCCCATCGCGTTGAGCTGGTCGGTGTAGCGGAGCCGGTCCTCGAAGACGCGCTCGTGGATCTTGGAGCGCCCCTCGGCCTGGGTCAGGAGGGTGCCGAACGAGGCCTGGAGGTCGGTCGGGAAGCCGGGGAAGGGGAGGGTCTGGACCTCCACGCCGCGCAGGGTGTCGCCGGGGCGGACCATCATCTTGTCGTCTCGTGCCCAGACCTGCGCCCCGGCCTCGGTGAGCTTGGCGGTCAGGGGCAGCATGTCGGCCGGACGAACGCCGTGGAGTTCGACCTCACCCTTGGTCAGGACGGCGGCGATGGCGAAGGTGCCCGCCTGGAGGCGGTCGGGCAGGATCACCTCGGAGACACCGTGGAGGCGGTCGACCCCATCGACCACCAAGGTCGGGGAGCCGAGGCCAGAGATGCGGGCTCCCATCCGGACCAGCATGTTGCCAAGCGCGATGATCTCCGGCTCGCAGGAGGCGTTGACGATGGTGGTCCGGCCGCTGGCGAGCGTGGCCGCCATCAGCAGGTTCTCGGTGCCGGTGTGGCTGGGGTAGTCCATGTAGATGAACGCGCCGCGCAGGCCGACCGTGCGGGCGGAGACCGTCTGCTCGCTGAAGTCGACCTCGGCGCCCATCTGGCGGAAACCGCGCACGTCCACGTCGACCGGCCTGGCTCCGAGGTGACAGCCTCCCGGCGTCGTCGCCGTGACCTCGCCGAAGCGGGCCAGGAGCGGTCCGGCGACCAGGAACGACGCCCGCATCTTGCCGACCAGGTCGGGCGGGGCCGCGGTCGAGGTCAGGTTCGCGGCCCGGACGCGGATGCGCCGCTTCTCCCGGTCCATCTCGACCTCGGCCCCGAGCGCGTTCAGCAGGGACACCATGGTTTGGATGTCGGCCAGATCGGGGACATTGCGCAGCACGCACTCGTCGCCGGTGAGCAAGGTCGCGGCCAGGGCGGGCAGCGCGGCGTTCTTGCTGCCGCTGATCTGCACGGACCCGGCCAGTGGGTTGCCACCGGTGATCCGGATCACGTTGGCGGCCGGAGAGACGGCCGCGTCGCTGAGCGGGGTCGTCTGGACAAGGCCGGCCGTGGGGATGGTGGCGGTCATGGGTCGGATCTCCCCGCTCGGGGTGGACCGGCTGACGGCGGGGGCGCCGGACGGCCCGGACGAGCATCGTTCGTGGTCGAGTGCGGGCGGTCGCCGGACGGTCCGGGCATCGCCGGGATGCCATCACGGTCATTGGTGATGATAGACGGCGCCGCGGCGCGGCGGCGGTGTGGCAGGTCGCACGGGGCGGGCGCCGACCGTCAGGCGCCGCTCCCAGACCCGATGGTCGGGGTGCGGCGACTCCCTCGCCGCTGGCCGATCCTGAGGCGGACGGCCGCCCGGGACAGGGCACGTTCGGCGACGGCCAGGTCCTGGACGCCGCCCGGGCCTCGATCGCGCAGGCTGCGCTCGGCCGTGTCGCGGGCGGCTTCGGCCCGTGCCAGGTCGATCTCCTCGGCCCGCTCGGCGGTGTCGGCCAGGACGATCACCCGGTCGCGGGTCACCTCCATGAAGCCGCCGAAGACGACGATGCTCTCCTCCGCCCCGCCCTTGGTGATCCGCAACTCACCCTCGGAGAGCAGGGTCACCAGCGGGGCGTGGTGCGGGAGGATGCCGAGGGAGCCCTCGCTCCCGGGAGCGACGACCATATCGACGCCCTCCTCGGTGAAGACCACCCGCTCCCCAGTCACGATCTCGACCGTCAACTTATCGACGCTGGCCATGTCACCCTCGCATCCGGATCGTTCTGTGGTCTGGACCGACCTGTCCCGTCATGGCGGGGACGAGCGGGCGGCGCCCACCCGGACGGGGGCCCCCCCCGCCTCCCCGGGGAAAGGCTCGTCGCCCCCAACACCACGGGCCCGGCGACGACCATGTCGATGCCGCCCTGGTACATGAACGCCTGCTCGGGCAGGTTGTCGTGCTTGCCCTCGAGGATCTCCTTGAAGGAGCGGACCGTTTCCTCGCGGCTGACGTACTGGCCGGGGGTGCCGGTGAAGGCCTCGGCGGTGAAGAACGGCTGGCTCATGAACCGCTCGATCCGGCGGGCCCGGGCGACGGTCTGCTTGTCCTCGTCGCTCAATTCCTCGACGCCGAGGATGGCGATGATGTCTTGCAGGTCGCGGTAGCGCTGCAAGATCCGCTGCACGTCCCGGGCGACGTTGTAGTGCTCGTCGCCGACGATCAACGGGTCGAGGACCCGGGACGTCGAACCGAGCGGGTCGACGGCCGGGAAGATGCCGCGCTCGGCGATCGCCCGCTCCAGCGCCACGGTGGCGTCGAGGTGGGCGAAGGTGGTTGCCGGGGCCGGGTCGGTGTAGTCGTCGGCCGGGACGTAGACGGCCTGGACCGAGGTGACGGAGCCGGTCTTGGTCGAGGTGATCCGCTCCTGGAGCTGGCCCATCTCGGTCGCCAGGGTCGGCTGGTAGCCGACGGCGCTCGGCATCCGGCCCAGCAGCGCCGAGACCTCGGCACCGGCCTGGACGAAGCGGAAGATGTTGTCGATGAACAGGAGGACGTCTCGCCCCTCGTCTCGGAAATACTCGGCCATCGTCAGGCCGGAGAGGCCGACCCGGAGGCGGGCACCCGGCGGCTCGTTCATCTGGCCGAAGACCAGCACGGTCTTGTCGACCACGCCAGACTCGTGCATCTCGCCCCAGAGCTGGGTGCCCTCGCGGGTCCGCTCCCCCACGCCGCAGAAGACGGAGTAGCCACCGTGCTCGGCGGCGATGTTTCGGATCAGCTCGGTGATGATGACGGTCTTGCCGACGCCGGCGCCGCCGAAGACGCCGGTCTTACCGCCCTTGGTGAAGGGGGCGATCAGGTCGATGACCTTGATCCCGGTCTCGAAGACCTCGACCGAGGTGGCCTGCTCCTCGAAGCTCGGGGCGGGGCGGTGGATCGGGGAGGTCTGCTCGGTCTCGACCGGACCCTTGCCGTCGACCGGCTCGCCGATCACGTTGAAGATCCGACCCAGCGTGGCCGGGCCGACCGGGACGGCGATCGGCTGGCCGGTGTCGACCGCGGCGGTGCCGCGGCGGACACCCTCGGTCGAGCTCATCGCCACCGTCCGGACCGCGTCGTTGCCGAGGTGGTACTGGGTCTCGAGGACCAGGCGGCCCCCACCGTCGAGGGGGACCTCGACCGCGTTGTAGATCTCGGGCAGCTGGTCGGACGGGAACTCCACGTCGATGACGGGCCCCGTGATCTGGATAATCCTGCCGGTTGCGCCGGTGGCCATGGTGGTGAGGACCTCCTGGGTCTCGGTGACGGGATGATGGATGGGACGTTTAGCGAAGGGCGTTGGCGCCCGCGGCGATCTCGGAAACCTCGCGGGTGATCTGCGACTGACGGGCCTTGTTGTACGACAGGGACAGGTCGGTGACGAGATCCTTGGCGTTCTCGGTGGCGTTGCGCATCGCGACCATCCGGGCCGAGTGCTCGGATGCGATCGATTCCAGCATCGCCTGATAGACCTGGACCTCGATGTAGCGGGGCAAGAGGGCGTTCAGGACCTCGACCGGGCTCGGCTCGAAGATGTAATCGGTGTAGGTGCCGCGCCCCTCGGGTCGCCGGATCGGCAGCACCTGGCGAGCCTCAGGCACTTGGGAGAGGGTGTTGACGAACTTGGCGTAGACCACGAAGACGGCATCGACCTTGCCCGACTCGAAGTCGGCCAGGGCCACCTCGACGATCGGCCGGATATCGTCCAGCGTCGGCCGGTCCCCGATCGCGGTGAACTCGGCCGCGATCTCCTGATGGGTCCGGATCATGAAGTCGCGGCCCTTCTTGCCGGCCGCGATGATCTCCACCGGGACGTTGGCCTCGTGCAGCACGTAGCGGGTGGCCCGGCGGATGATGTTGGAGTTGAGGGACCCGGTGAGGCCCTTGTCCGGGGTGATCAGGATCACGGCCGACCGCTTTACCTCCCGCTGCTGGAGCAGGGGGAACCGGTTCATCTCGTCGGCGTCGAGCTCGATCGCCGACAGGTCGGCGATGACCTCCTCGATCCGCTCGCTGTATGGGCGGCTGGCGGTGACGTTCTGCTGGGCTCGCCGCATCTTCGAGGCGGAGACCATCTCCATCGCCCGCGTGATCTGGGACATGTTGCGGACGCTGCGGATGCGGCGTCGGATCTCTCGTGTCGAAGGCACCGGTTCCTCCTCTTACCAGCCCCCGGCCGCCGTGCCGGGGGCCGCCTAGCGCGTCGCGGTGGCAGCCACCGGTGCCACGGCGAAGTCGGTGCCGGCCTTGAAGTCGGTAGTCGCCTTCCGAAGCGTCTCGATCAGCTCGTCACTGAGGGCGCCCTCGGAGGCGATCCGGCCGAGCAGATCCGCATGGGAGCCTCGCAGGTAGTCAAGGAAGGCGGCCTCGAACTCGCGGATGCGCTCGACCGGGACATCGGTGAGCATCCCGTTCGTGCCAGCCCACAGGATCGCGACCTGCTCCTGGACCGGCATCGGCCGGTACTGGCCCTGCT
>JBBJOE010000254.1:0-4819 GCA_037721765.1 Thermomicrobiales bacterium | reverse complement strand
GGGGAGGTAACCCATGTACACCGTGAGCAATCGGGTGTTATGGGGGGTCTGGCAGGTTGACAGGACAGGCTCCGAACCCGGCGGAGCCAGATAACGACCAGATCGGCCAGTCCGATGATCCGTGATCCCCACCGCTGGGATCGAGCGCAGCGGGCTTACCCGCAATGGCGGATCTCCAGTTCGTCCGGGACACCGCACCAACCGAACCTCACCGAAGGCCGTGACGACTGTCACGGCCTTCGTCATGCCCGCCACTCAGCCGCGTTGACGTTCGGCTCCGTCCCGGGAGCCGATCACCGAATGTGCGGCTCCCTCCGGCCCTCACCATTGGCGTTCCGCGCCCGCGGTCATTGGTCCGAATCGGTCGCTTGTCCTCGCTTCCGAGCGGGCGATGGGCCATCCATATCCTCGCGCCAGGGGTGAGACGGCACGGGCTGGGTCATGCGGGGCATGGTCATCGGTGTCGGTGTCGCGCCAAGTGGTCGAGCGGTGGGCCGCACCCGGTCCAGACGCGAATGGAACCAGGCGGGGGCGTGGCAGTGACACGGTTCGGAGGCCCTGTCCCTCTGGCTGCCGGACCATCCGACATTGAGTTCCGATACAATCGGCGCCCCCGGCGGACCATTCGCCCGGTCGCGCCGATGGCACGGTGCCAACGGGCGACCCGAGCCGGACCGGGCCCAGACATCCGACCGCCCACGTACCGGAGGATCCCCATGGCCGCCAGCCGCCGCGTCATCGTCTCCTGCGCGGTGACCGGGGCGATCCACGTCCCGTCCCAGACGCCGCACCTGCCGATCACCGCCGACCAGATCGCGACCTCGGCGATCGGGGCCGCGAAGGCCGGGGCGGCCATCCTCCACCTCCATGCCCGGGACCCGGACGACGGCAGCCCGACGGCCGACCCCGCGCGGTTCATGGCCTTCTTGCCCCGGATCGCCGCCGAGACGGACGCCATCGTCAACATCACCACCGGCGGCGGCCACCGGATGACCCTCGACGAACGCCTGGCTGCCCCCCTGCGCGCGAAGCCCGAGATGTGCTCGCTCAACATGGGCTCGATGAACTTCGGTCTCTACCCGGTGATCGACCGCGTCAAGACGTTCGACCATGCGTGGGAACGGGACTACCTGGAGCGGTCCCGCGACTTCATCTTCAAGAACACCTTCGCCGACATCGAGCGGATCATCCGTGATCTGGGGGAGGGGCACGGCGTCCGGTTCGAGTTCGAGTGCTACGACGTCGGCCATCTCTACACCCTGGCCCACATGCTGGAGCGGGGCATCGTCCGGCCACCCCTCTTCGTCCAGACGATCTTCGGCATCCTGGGCGGGATTGGCACCGACCCGGAGGACTTGATCCACATGCGCCGCACCGCCGACCGCCTCTTCGGGGCCGACTACCTGTGGTCGATCCTCGGCGCCGGGCGGCACCAGATGAATCTGGTCACCATGGGCGCCATCATGGGCGGCAATGTCCGGGTCGGGCTGGAGGATAGTGTCTACCTCGGCAAGGGCCGCCTGGCCGAGACCAACGCCGACCTGGTCACCAAGATCGGCCGCATCCTGTCCGAACTTTCACTGGAGATCGCCACCCCGGATGAGGTGCGCCAGATGTTGGGCCTGAAGGGACGAGACGCGGTCGGGTTCTGATGCCCGGAACGCCACATGGTGGTGCGGGCACGTTCCGCGGGCGTCCGGTCGAGCGGGGTAGATGTAGACTGGGCAGATACGCGCCGTCTCTCGCCCCCTTTCACCTCGACCGGAGTCGTTCATGGTCCGCCGGGTTTCCCTGTTCTTGTTCGTGTTCCTCGCCATCTCCATCCCGGTGTCCCCGGTCGCGACCCGTAGTGTCGCGGCCGGCCAGGCGTCCGGCCTGTCCGGTGACGCGGTCGACGCCGCCGAGGCAGCCCGGGTCATCTCGGTCCTCGAAGCCGGCGGGGAATACGACGCCCTTTACGACCTGGTCCACCCCGACGTGGTCGCCGAAGTCCCCCGTTGGGTCGTGGTCGGTTGGTACGAGACGGAGTTCGCCGCCACCCCGACCGATGAGTTGATCGTCACCGGTGTCGAGTTCGTCGATTGGACCTGGGGTGTCACCGGGCAGGAGTACCCCCGTACGGCCGCCGTCTCCTACGAGCAGCCGTTCCTGATCGACGGCGAGTGGACCGACCTACCGGGCGTCGTCCACCTGGTCGAGTCCGGCGGGGAGTGGGGCTGGTTCTTCGGGAACGACCGGGCAGCGGTCGATGCCCTGGTCTCGACGCTCGCGCCGCCCGGCGACCTCCGGGACGAGTCGAACCCGGCAGGCGAACCCGTCCCCAGCGGATTCGCGGATGCCCTCGACGCCGACATCGACGAGTTCTGGGCCGGGGCCTACGACGACGTGGGTGCCGACTACGCCTCTCCGGCCAACATCGTCGGATTCGACGACCCGATCCGGACCGGCTGCGGCCAAGCCGACCCGGACGAGACGGCCGCGTTCTACTGCGTCACCGATGGGTCGATCTACTACAGCGACTGGTTCCGGACCCTGGTCGAGGACCAGTTCGGAGACTTCGCCTGGGTCATCGTGGTCGCCCACGAGTGGGGCCATCACGTCCAGGCCGACCAGGGCCGCTACGCCACCGATCAACCCCACGAGGACGGCGGCCTCTACACGATCCAACTCGAACTGGAGGCCGATTGCCTCGCCGGCGCCTATGCCCGCGACGCCGGCGCCCGGGGATGGCTGGACGAGGGTGACATCGACGAGGCGCTCGAATTGACCGCCCGGTCGGGTGACGCCGAGGACACCCGTTGGACCGACCCCCTCGCCCACGGCACGAGCGAGCAGCGGGTGGATGCCTTCACCACCGGTTACGCCGAAGGTCTGGACGGCTGCGAGGTCACGCTGCGTTGACAGCCCGCTCGCCGGACCCCACCATGCCCGCGGAGAACGACACGACCGGGCGGGGAAGGGAGGACGGTGATGGAGGGATTAGAGGTCTTCGAGGGCGGCGCGTTGCCTCGCTGGGCCCTGGTCCGCCAGCGGCTCGACGCGACGAGGGTGGGAGACGTCGCGGCGGCTGTCGCCGTCGCCTTCGACACTCGCGAGGCGCGGGATGCCATCGGGCCGGGGACCAGGGTCGCGCTGACGGCTGGCAGCCGGGGCATCGACCGGGTCGGTGAGGTGTTGGCCGCCGCCGTGGCCCGCGTCCGGGCGTTTGGCGGCGACCCGTTCGTCGTTCCGGCGATGGGCAGCCACGGTGGGGCGACCGCCGAGGGCCAGTTGGCCCTGCTCGACCACTACGGCATGACCCCGGAGACCTTGGGTTGCCCGATCCACGCCAGCATGGAGACGGTCCTCCTCGGCGAGGTCGAGGACGGCGTGCCGGTCTGGTTCGACCGGATCGCCCACGAGCGGGCCGACGTGGTCATTCCGGTCGGCCGGGTCAAGCCCCATACCGACTTTCACGGCCCGGTCGAGTCTGGCCTGATGAAGATGCTGGCGATCGGCCTCGGCAAGCAGAAGGGCGCAGAAGCGTTCCACCGCCAAGGCTTTGCCGACTTTCACCACCTGATCCCCGCCGTCGGTTCGTTCATCCTCGGCCGGGTCAACGTTCCCTTCGGACTGGCCCTGATCGAGAACGGCCACGGCGAGCTGGCGATCGTCGAGGCCGTCCCCGGACCCCAGATGTGGCGGCGAGAGCAGGTGTTATTGGCCAAGGCCAAGACCATGATGCCCCACCTGCCGGGCGAGGCGATCGACCTGCTCCTGATCGACCGGATCGGCAAGGACGTCAGCGGCTCCGGCGCCGACCCGAACGTGATCAACCGGGACCTGACCGGCCTGGTCGCCCCGGCCGAGGCGGCCCTCAAGCCCCGCGTGCAGCGGATCGTGATCCGGGACCTCACCGATGAGACGGAGGGCAACGCCACCGGCATCGGCCTGGCCGACATCGCCCTGCGGCGGGCCGTGGACAAAATGGATCCCGTCTCGTCCTACATGAACGTGATCACTGCCAAATCCCCGGCCGGTGTCCGGGTCCCCCTCACCGTCGCCAACGATCGGCAGGCCCTGGCGATCGGATTGGCCTGCTGCGTCAAGGTCCGGCCAGAAACGGCCCGAATCGCTCGCATCGCCGACACCAAGCACCTCGACCGCCTCTGGGTCTCCGAGGCGTTCCTGGCCGACCTGGCCGAGTCGCCCGACATCGAACCGCTCTCCGACCTGCGGGACATTGCCTTCGACGCCGCCGGGATGTTGAGCGACCAGCTCTGATCGCCGGCGGGATGCGGTCCATTTCCCGAATCTCCCGCGCGGGCGGGCCTCAGAAGGAACTCATGAGCGTCTCGTCTCCGGCCATCACCTCGTCCTATCGCGAGATGGTGCTCGAGCACCTGTTCGTCGGGTCGCTGATGCGACATGTCTGGCTGCGAGACGGGGGCCGCATCGAGTTCCTCCGACCGCGGGTGGACGACGCCGGGTATGACCTCGTGCTGGAGGCGAACAACGTCCTGCGCCACGTTCAGCTCAAGTCGTCCCAGATCGGGGCCGCCGCTCCCGGCGTCAACATCCACGCCGCCCTGGCGAGCAAGCCCAGCGGCTGCGTGGTCTGGATGCGCTTCGACCAGCGGACCCTCGACTTCTCCTCATTCCTCTTCTTCGGCGGTGAGCCCGGCGCCCCGCTCCCCGGTATAGAATCATTGAAGGTCACCAAGCACGCCAAGGCCAACGCCCAGGGCGTCAAGACGGAACGACCCAACCTGCGCTTCGTCCCCAAGGCCATGTTCCGGGAACTTTGGACCCTCGACCTCCTGATCACCCGCCTCTTCGG
>JBBJOE010000253.1:0-4820 GCA_037721765.1 Thermomicrobiales bacterium | reverse complement strand
ACGACCAGGCCACGACCAGGCCACGACCAGGCCACGAGGACGAGGCCGCGACGCGGCGAGACGTCGGGCCAGACGGCCGGCGAGACGAGGCCACGAGGACGAGCACGAGGCCGCGAGGCCGCGAGGCCACAGAGGACCGGGCCCGGGCGCGGGCGTCCCCCCACCCCCCGGTGGCCGGACGCCCCCCCGGGCCCTCCCCCGTCGTCACGGTCCCGGGTGCGCCGCCCGGCGTCGTCCGCCGGCACGCTTCGTCGACCTGATCCGTCGGCGTGGTCCCAGCTGGAATTGGACGGGCTGTCGGTCCAGGAGTCCGTCGCGATCGGGCGAGTGTGGGGAGGGCCGTTGGGCCTGCCGGCACGGGAGGCGGCGCCGCACCGCGCCGTCTTTGACCTTTACCCGACCTTTCTAGCCGCTGCCTAGTTCGGCGTCACCGGTCTCATTGGTTTCCCGTTCCTGAGTGCTCGATGATGCATTGATTTCGCTTAGTGACTCCTTGGGGCTCTCCAACGTGACGTGGTATGACATGAAATTTGTTGGCTCCGGGAGGATGATGGACGTAGGGGTTCGCTTTTCGGCGACCGTGGTCGGCATGCTGGTATGGGTGAGTTCGGGTAAACGATTGAGACCGGGACGGAATAGGGTTGGAGGGTTTGAGGACGGTAACTGGGGAATCGCATGGTCGCGTGGAGTTTGTGCCGTCTGGGGGTCGTGCTTCTGCAAAACCCGATGAGGGCAGAACCGCGTATGGCGGTGACCGGGCGACCAGACCCCGGGACGACCCCGCGGGGAATGGCACGTGCGATATCGTTCCTTGCCTGTTGGTACGTTGGATCCATGTCCGGCTCGTGTGGTGAGCGGCAGGTGAGCGGCAACGGTCAAGCGTGACCTGTCGGAAGCGATTGAGCGATCCTTCGCGGCGGAGCTGGCAGGGTCTAAGGAGCTAACATCAGAATGAAGAACGTGACGAATGGGCAGCATGCCCGGTTGAGTCGTCCGGTGGTCGCAGCAGGACTGGTCGTTGGTGCGGCAGCGGGAGCGTGGGTCGGTCGTCGGGTGTTGCCGAAGTCCGTCGCTCGAACCTCGAGGTCGATGATCGACTGGGAACAGGCGCGATCGATCGCGGTTTCGATGAACCGTGGAGAGACGATGACCGTGGCGCGCCGGGCGCAGCTCGACGCCTACTATCGCGACCTGGTCGAAAAGTGTTTGCCCCTCGTGGCCCGCTACACCGGAGACGAGCTGCAGTTCGGTCCTGACCGGACATTTGCGTTCGACCGCGTGGATTGGGTGAATGCCAACATCACGGCGTTCCAATCATTGTTCGCACCGATTGAATCAATGTACCAGGACGAGGGTGGAGAGCGAACGGTCGTGGCAGCGGCGCTGGGGTCGGTCAATCGACGAGTCATCAGTACCGAGTTGGGACTCCTCTTGGGATACTTGGCTCGACGGGTCTTGGGCCAGTACGATCTCGCGCTGCTCGGTCGTGAGCCGGTGACCAGCGGGAAGTTGTACTTCGTCGAGCCCAACATCCGGGCCACAGCGGAGGCGCTCGATCTGCCCAAGGACGACTTTCGCATGTGGCTCGCGCTGCACGAGACGACGCACGCATTCGAGTTCGAGGCGCACCCATGGGTCCGCATCCATTTCAACGAACTCCTCGAGTCTTATATGGGCTTCCTCAAGCAGGACGCCGAGGCACTCAAGCAAGGATTGCGCGGACTGCGCGTGTTCGCTCAGCGGGCCCGGACGCGCGATCAGGGAGAGAGCAGCTGGATCGAGGCGATTATGTCCCCTGACCAGCGGGCGCTATTCAATCGGATGCAGGCCCTGATGTGCGTGATCGAGGGCTACTCGAACCATGTCATGAATGCGGTGGGGCACGACCTGTTGCCATCGTACGAATTGATCGCCGCCCGGTTCGAACGACGCAAGCGGCAGCGGACACCGGCCGAGCAACTTTTTGCCCGGTTGATCGGTCTCGACGTCAAGATGGAGCAATATCGGCTTGGCGAGGCGTTCGTCAATCATGTCGTCGCCGCTCGCGGTGTGCCGGTGATCGCCGCCATGTGGTCGGGCCCGGACGCGGTGCCGTCGATGGACGAAATCCGTGACCCCGACCGGTGGTTATGCAGGGTGGCTCGAGTGTCCCCAGATATCCTCGCGTCGCCAGTCGCCGCGCCGATCGTCATCGAGCTCGGGAGATCCGACGCCGCGGGGATCTGACACGACAAGCGTAGAGGAGGGCAATCCTTCCAGATTCGGACCGACCGTCGCGCTGACGTGGGCGCGCGGACCGGTGGGCGCGCGGACCGGTGGGCGCGTCCGACGGGTTCGGCTCCTGTCCGGCTGGCTCCGCCCTGTCGCGAGCGCTCAGTGTTTGAAATGGCGGGTGCCGGTGAACACCATGGCGATCTCGGCCTCGTCCGCCGCGGCGATCACCTCCGCGTCTCGAACGGAGCCGCCAGGTTGGACGATGGCCGTGATACCGGCGGCGTGTGCCGCCTCGACGTTATCGGCGAAGGGAAAGAACGCGTCGCTCGCCATCGCCGCCCCATTGGCCCGGGACGCGGCTTTCCGGCTCGCGATGGCGATGCTTTCGAGACGATTCGGCTGACCGCTGCCGACGCCGACCACGGCTTCGTTCGCGACGAACACGATCCCGTTGGACTTGACGTGCCGGACCACCTGCCAGGCGAACGCGAGGTCTCGGCGTTCGTCGTCCGTGGGTCCCCGGGACGTGACCACCCGCCAACTGGCAGCGTTATCGGGGGCGGTATCTGTCTGCTGGACGAGTAAGCCACCGGAGATGGGCCGCACGTCCCACGGTGGCGTGACGGGATAGGACCGCGCCGCGGGCAATTCGAGGAGCCGCAAGTTGGCTTTGCGGCCGAGCACGGACTGGGCCTCCGCGGAGAAGGACGGGGCGGTGATGACCTCGTAGAACGTTGTGGCTATCGACCGGGCCGTCGCCTCGTCGATCTCCCTGTTGCAGGCAACGATACCCCCGAAGGCTGAGACCGGGTCCCCGGCAAGGGCCGCCGCGTACGCCTCGTCAAGGTTCTTCCGGATTGCACAGCCGCAAGGGATCGTGTGCTTGATGATCGCCACGGCTGGTCGGTCGAGGCCCCGGATGATATTCCAGGCCGCATCGGCGTCGAGGAGATTGTTGAACGAGAGTTCCTTCCCGCCGAGCTGGCGGGCATCGAGGATCCCGGGTATGTGGGAGCCCGCGTGTCGCCGCGCATAGGCGGTGCCGGCCTGGCCAGGATTCTCGCCATAGCGAAGCGTCATCGCCTGCGTACCCGAAACGGTGTACTCGGCCGGAAATCCTGCCCCGGCCGGGTCGCGGAGGTAGTCGGCCACGATCGCGTCATAGGCAGAGACGTGGGAAAAAGCTTTAGCTGCCAGGTCGCGGCGCAGGGCACCAGTGGACGCGCCTGAGCGGAGGGCATCGCTGACGCGATCATAGTCTCGTGGACTGCAGACCACGGTGACCCGGTCGTGGTTCTTGGCCGCCGCCCGCAGCATCGCCGGACCACCGATGTCGATCTGTTCCATCGCATCGGCGAACGGCGTGGCGGGATCGGCGACGGTGTCGGCGAAGGGGTAAAGGTTAACCACGACGACATCGATCGGGACGATCCCGTGGGCGTCGAGGTCGGATTGATGGTGGGGCAGATCGGTCCGGGCGAGCAGGGCGCCGTGGATGGCCGGGTGTAGGGTCTTCACACGGCCGTCGAGCATCTCCGGCGAGCCCGTGACGGTGGCGACGGAAGTCACATCTAGCCCCGCCGCCTCGAGGTCCAGCTGGGTACCGCCGGTGCTAATCAGGTCATATCCGAGATCCCGCAACGCGCGGGCGAACGGCACGAGGCCTGTCTTGTCATAGACGCTCAACAACGCGCGCACGGCTCTCCACCTCAACACGGCAATGGCCCGACGTGCCGACCAATGCGGCCCACCCAGGGGCGAAGTGTCGCATAGCGTCGTCCGATGGCGCCCCAACCGCGCGAGGGGCCACCAGCGACGTGCCGATGGGATTTTCAGTCTACCATTCGGCCTTCCGAGGGTACGCCTTGCTGGCGGGGACATGTGACCGTGCCGGGGACGAGCGCGCCGGGGTGGTTCGACTCCATTGCGGGGCGAGTCTCAGCAACGCTGGCTCTCGACCGGATCGGCGGGTCGTTGATCGACGGGAAGCTCGACACCATGGACCGTGTCCGGCTCGCCCTCCACCCTTGGAGCGGGAGACGGTAGTGCATGTGGCTACCCAGCTCCCGACAGCGGTGGCGCCGCCGACCCCGCCGCGGCTCATCTGGGCGGTATTGGGGCGACGGGCCGGTGGCACTCTCTGGATCGGCCGTCTCCAGCGAGGAGGTGCCGCGTGGCAAGCCGTCGCCGGACATCCACGAGGAGGCGCCAGCTGCCTCGGCCCGGCCCGCCGCGTGGGGTGGATGACTCGTCGAACGAGAACGTCGGGCGCGGTGCCCGGGTCGTCGAAGATCCCGATCCCAACTCCACCGTTCCGCGACATCCGGCGTCCTGTCCCTCTCCGGGGAGATCCGTGGCCGGATCGGCGGTACGTTCGAGGACGCCCGGGCCGTACCGGATCCGGGAGGCGTGGTGGTTCGAGGGAGTGGATCGCGGGGGATGAGATATTGGATAAGTTGGCCCGGGCCACCTGACCCGGGTCGTCAGTCCGGGTCGTCAATCCGTGCGGCAACGGGTGATCATCGGCGGGGAATCGAGATGGGGCGCGACGTCATGTCGGACCCTGCCGGTACCCCAGGCAGGACTCGAACCTGCGACCAACCGCT
>JBBJOE010000252.1:0-4825 GCA_037721765.1 Thermomicrobiales bacterium | reverse complement strand
CTTCCCTGGCCCCCCCACACCTGCCCTCCGTCCGCCGGACGCCACCGGTCCCCCGGCGGTGGCCCCGGCTCAGGCCGCCGGAGAGCGAGGCCCGGACGGGAAGACGGCCCGGACCTGGCTGTCGATGACCGAGGCCTGCAAGCTCCTCGGTGTGGACCAGACCACGTTGCGCCGGTGGAGCGACGCCGGCAAGGTGCCCGTGTTCCGGACCCCGGGCGGACACCGGCGCTACGACCACGCCGCCCTCCTGGCCTTTCTGGACCATGACACCCGGACGGTGCCCGGTCCAACCGAAGCCGTGGATCCGGGCCGACTCACCGATCGCTCCCTGTCGGCCTACGGTGCCCGCCACATCGAGGGGGCGCGAGAGCGGCGGTGGTTCGAGACCTACAGCGAAGCGACCCTCGACGAACATCGCCAACTCGGCCGCCGCCTGGTGGACCTCGCGATCCGCTACGCCACGGACCCGGCCGTCGGCCAACGGGCGGTCCTGTTGCGCGATGGGGAACAGATCGCGAATCGCTACGGGACATCGGGGGCCGGGGCGGGCATCAGCATCTCCGACACGATCGACGCCTTTCTCTATTTCCGCCAACCGGTGCTCCAGGCGGTCATGGGGATGATCGACGAGGAGCGATTGCCCGCCAAGCGCGTCGCCCACCTGCTGGCCGAGATCAGCGCGTTCATGGAGCACGTCCTCGTCGCCGCCGTCCGCGCCCACGAGTCCACCCCAGCCCCGCGCCATCCCCGCCGAGCCGCTCGCTGAGCTCGAGCGGGCAGGGTCGAGGAGCCCCGTCAGTCTCCCGCCGGTTCCGCCGCGCCGGTCGTGCTGACCGTGCCGGGCCACCAATTCCAGCGGCCCAGTAAGAGAACGATGGCCGGGACCATCAATGAGCGGATGATGAATGTGTCGAGCAGGACGCCGAGGGCGACCGAGAACCCGAGTTGAAAGAGGTCCTGAAGCGGCAAGGTCATCAGGGCGCCGAAGGTACCGGCCAGGATGAGACCGGCCGAGGTGATCACGCCGCCGGTCCGTCCCAAAGCACGCCGGGTGCCGGTCTCTAGGCCGTGGCGGCCGGTCTCTTCCCGGATCCGGACCATCAGGAAGATGTTGTAGTCCACCCCCAGGGCGACCAGGAAGACGAAGAGGAAGAATGGGGTCCCGCCGCTGACGCCCTCCTGACCCAGCACGGTGATGAAGACGAATGTCGAGATGCCCAGAGTCGCGGCGTACGAGAGGACGATCGTCGCCAGCAGGTAGAGCGGCGCAACCACTGACCGCAGCAGCAGGCCGAGGATGACACCGATGGCGAGCAGGATCAGGGGCAGGACGATGAGGGTGTCCCGGTCGTTGGCCGCCCTGGTGTCGTAGGCGGTGGCCGTCTCCCCGCCGACCAGGACCGCATCGCGCCCGAGGCCGGCCGCGGCGGCGGCGTCCCGGGCCGACTGGCGAACGCCGGGGACCATGGCCAGCGCCGCGGGCCCATAGGGGATCTCGTCGAGCGTCACCGCGAGGGCGGCGACGTTGCCGCCCCGCGAGACGGCGCCCGCGCTGACCGCGTAGAGAGTGATCGCCTCTCCGAGCGCGGGATCGTTTCGAGGCCGATAATCTCCGCTGCTCCCTCTCCCTACCGTCTACCGGGTGCGCCACCATCCGACGGTACAGACTGGGACTCAGCCCACCTCACGGAGCAGGGCCTCGATCGCGGTCAGACGCTGTCTGACTTGGGCGAGTTCCTCGATCATCGTTCGCTGCCGATCGGAGACGTCGCGTTGGGCGGCGGCGACATCTTCCAGCAGCGTCACTGCCTGAGATGCCGGATCACCCGCGATGGCGGCGTTCGTCCCGACCCGCGGCTGCCACGCCTTGGAGGCCAGCCCGACGACAAAGACGATCACCGCGCCGACGATGCCCACCATGGCGATGGCGAAGACGATCTCCCAACCAGTATCACCCATTCTCGAACTCCTTCTCGCTCATCTTGGTCTTCGCCGCCTACGCGCGTCCCGCGTCGGGTCCGTCGGTGGTCCTCCGTTCCAGGTCTGCTAGCGTGGCCACCGCCCCGGCGATCGAGGCTGGCGTCAGCCGGATCGCGAACGGGGCGACCTCGTAGTACTTCATCGCTTTGCCATCCTCCGCTATCTCGGAAGCGCCCACGATCAACCCTGCCCGTTCCAGCCGCTGGAGATGCATGTGGAGCAATGGGCGACTCATCCCCAGCTCGCGTGCTAACTGGCTGACATAATTCCGTCGAGTGACCAGGGACGCGATGATGCGTAACCGGTGCGGGTTGGCCAATGCCGCGAGCACGCCCAGGAGCTCGTCCCCCGGGACCCCGTCGTTCTCCTCATGCGCGTCATGTGATTCTGTCATGTGTCATAATTATCTTACGTATTAGAGGGGGCGATGTCAAGCCCGTTCTGCTGATGGGAATCGCGGGCGATCGGCGGCCTGCCGTCTCCCCTGCCCGGTGACCTCCGCCGCGACTGGTCATCGACGAGCCGACGCCCAGCGCGTGCGAGACGTCGGTCATACTTGCCGCCGCCATGCCTTCCCCGGCGGCGTGGGACGGGGGCACGACCGAACCGAAGATGGGACCACGAGAGGAGAGGGGATCGACATGAGCGAACGAGTAGCGGCGACATTCGCGGTGACCGGGTGGGACGAGACGGGCCGGGACGGCCCGGCGGAGGGTCCGCCCATCGCGCGGGTCGCGGTCACCAAGGTATTCCGGGGCGAGGTCGAGGCCGAGAGTACCGCCACGTTGCTGATGTGCCAGGCCAGTGACGGTGGGGCCGGGTACGTCGGTATGGAGCGGGTCGTCGGCACGATCGGTTCACGTCGGGGAAGCTTCGTCATCCAGCACGGCGCGACGACCGGGGAGCCGGGCGAATCCACCGAGCCGAATGAGCGGGTGGCGCCGGGCCGCGTGGTCCCCGGGTCGGGCACCGGTGATCTTCGGGGGATCACCGGCGCCGTCTCCTTCCAGCATTCGGCGGAGGGCGCCACCTTCCGGATGGATTTCACGCTCCTCCCGGCGGGCTGAGGCGAGGCATTCACTGCCCGCCGAACAGGGCCAGACGACCGGGCCCGGAGCATGCCGGGTCCCTCTAGGACCGTGACGGCAGGGGTGGAACCGGGGCGGCCGGGGAACGCCGCATGCGGGCGAGAAAAACATGATCGGGACTGCCGAAGCCGCGTCGCCGGTCGACAGGAGGTCGCCATGGGTCCTAAACGGACGATTCGCCCGCCAATGGGCGGGGAACCGCCACTCACCCCAGTCGCGATCGACACCGCCGCGGTGACGGGGGATAGTGCGGGAGATCACGACACGGGACGCTCGTTTCCGGGCCAGGGGACGCCCCTGGAGGCGTTCTGGACCACGGTCAAGCGGATGCCCCGCTACGCTCCACTGATCGCGGGATTAGTCAAGGACGGCCGCATCCCGAAGAGTGCCAAGGCCGGGCTCATCGTGGGCGGCGCCTATGCCGTCTCGCCGATCGACCTGGTTCCCGGCATCATCCCGGTGATCGGGCAACTCGATGACCTGTTCGTCCTGCTGATGGCCGTCCGCCATGCGGTCCGATCCGCGCCGCCGGGCGTGGCCGAGGTCCACCTGGAGCGAGCCGGGATCACCGAGGCCGAGATCGAGACCGACCTGGCCACGGTCAAGGCGACGGCGAAGTGGCTGGTCGTGCGCGGCGCGCGCGCCGGGGGTAAGGCGGCGATGTCAGGTGCGCGTCGACTCCGGTCCCTGGTCCGCCCGCGCGGTTGAGCGACAAAGATGCCCCCGTGTCCGTCCCGGCGATGCGCCCGCCAGCCGGTGTCTGCCGTGTCCTGCCTCATCTCGTCCGGGCACCGTACCCCCTGGGAATCCGGAGACGAGGGTACGTTATCTCGATCTCGCCAGACGGCCGATTCCCGTCCTCGTGGGGGATCAGGCCAACGTCGGTGGCGGGCTTGGTCCCGGACTCCACGCGAGGCGGGTTCTGACCGATCGGCATGGTGGTCAGATCGGGTACGAGAGCCAGGTAGGTCGGGGGGCCGTCGCGATCCTTGAACTTCCTCGGAAGACATCGCGGGGCAAGGGCCCGTTCGCCATGCCGACCATCTGACCACGCACTGACCGTAGGCAGGACAGGGCGCCATGGAGCGTCGATGGGACGTCTCATGCGCCGGCCATGATCGCGTCGCGTGTCCCCGCGTCGAACCAACGCAGCTTGGACGGGTCCGGCTGCAGCCAGACGGGTTGGTCTGGGCGGATAACGAAGTCGGGATGGGTGAGGAGCTTGATCCGTTGGTCACCGACGATGGCCGTGACCAGCAACTGGGGTCCCAGCGGCTCGACGACTTCGGTCCGGGCCTCGATCGCCCCGGCCACCGGCCGTTCCGAGGCCATCACGTGCTCGGCCCGGATGCCGACGAGGATGTCCCCGCCGGTATCGGGTCGGACCCCGGCCGGGACCGGCAACGCATGTTCGCCGACCATGACGCGGATCGTGCCCCCGTCGCGTTCGACCCGGCCCCGGAGAAAATTCATCGGTGGGTTACCGATGAACCCACCGACGAACTCGTTGGACGGCCGATCGTAGACGGCCATCGGCGCATCGACTTGGATGATCCGTCCTTCCCGCATCACCGCGATCCGGTCTCCGAGGCTCAACGCCTCGACCTGGTCGTGGGTGACGTAGATCGTGGTGGTCTTCAGCTCCGCGACCAACCGTTTCAGTTCGGCGCGAAAGGTGAGACGGAGCAGCGCGTCGAGGTTGGAGAGTGGCTCGTCCATCAGCAGGACGTCTGGCTCCATCACGACCGCCCGGGCGA
>JBBJOE010000251.1:0-4829 GCA_037721765.1 Thermomicrobiales bacterium | reverse complement strand
CGGGGGCGGTCTGCCTGATCTCGCACGACCGCTACCTGATCGACCGGATCGCGAACGTCATCTTCGAGCTGGAGGACGGCACCATCCGCCAATATGCCGGCAACTACTCGGCCCACCTCGGCCTGAAGCGGGCGCGCCTGGAGCGCGAGGCCGACCTCCGCGAGCTGCAAGAGCGGGAGTTCAAGAAGCTCAAGGCCAGCGCCGAACAGCTCACGCAGTGGGCCCGGCAGAACCCGAAGTTCGCCACACGCGCGGAGAACCAGCGCCGGAAGATGGCCGAAGAGCGCACCCGGCTTGACGCGACGCCCAAGCCAGTCCTCGACCGCCGGACCATCCAGGTCGAGTTCGACACGGAGCGTGGCTCGACCGACGTGCTGATCGCCGAAAACGTCGCCAAGTCATTCGGCGACCGCACCGTGTTCCGGCCGTTCGACCTGCTCCTTCGCCACGGCGACCGCGTCGGGCTGGTCGGCCCAAACGGGGCGGGCAAGACCACGTTCGTCCGCATGGTCCTCGGCCAGGAGCCACCGACCGGCGGCACCATCCGGCTCGGGCCGAGCGTCATCGTCGGCTACTACGCGCAGCATCAGGAGACGCTGAATCAGAACGCCACCCCAATGGAGGTGATGCGGCGAATCAGGCCGATGACCGAGCAACAGGCGCTCTCGTTCCTGGTCGGGTTGAAGTTCGATCGCGCTGACGCCATGAACCGCATCGGCGCGTTGAGCGGCGGGGAGCGGGCGCGGCTGCAGGTCGGAATGCTCATCCTTAGCGGCGCGAACTTTCTGGTGCTGGACGAGCCAACGAACAATCTCGACATCGCGTCGGTCGAGGCCCTCGAGCGGGCGCTGCGAGGGTTCCCCGGCGCGATCCTGACGATCTCCCACGACCGCTACTTCCTCGACAAGGTCTGCGGGCGGATCATCGAGATGGACGATGGGGTCGTCCGGGATTTCCCCGGCGGATATTCGTACTACGTCGCCAACCGCGACAAGGGAACCTTGCTGACCCGAGACCCGCGGCACCAAAGGACCGCCCCCGAACCGGCCAGCAAGAAGCACCGGAAGGCAAGGCTATAGCACCTTCGATCACGTCACCTCGCGGTGGGGCCCTTCATCGACCCGACGCGACCCCACGGGTAAGCCGAACTCGTCTCACGGGCCAGGGCGCCCGAACACGCCATCACGCGCCGGTCCAGACCGCCCGTAGTGCTCGATAATCTAACACGATGATCCCTTCCTCTCTCAAAAGGTCGTGCGCCTCCCGGGAGACGAAGAAGTCGTGATCTGCCTCCCTCACCGGCCAGCCAGGATCGATGGCCCGTGACTCCGCATCGCTCAGGGCGGGATGGACCGCCCACTCGCTCAACCCCTCCGGCAGCTCTCGCAGCATCCGGGCATAGTGGCTGGCCTTATCGACCGTGGGCACCCGAAAACTGTCCATCAGGTCATGGTCGTTCGTGGGCAGTCCCTGCACCTGGAGCCGCTCGATCGAGCTTCGCCCGGAGACCCGCAACGCCAGCCCATACTCCATCGCCAGCCCCAGCGTCAGGTCGAAGATGTCGGCCCGGCCGCCGTCGTGCAGGCAATGCCAATCCAAGTGAGTCGGCGCCAGCCCGGCCGAGAACACGGCGTCGATCTGGGCCCGGAACTCGATGCCGAGTTCATCGAGCCGGGCGCGCGCCAGGAACTCCTCCCGTCGGTCGTTGCTGAAGAACGACCCGGTCTCGTCCACCAGTGACGACGCCCGGTCACGAGGCGTGAGCGGCCCCCACCGCGAGGTCGCCAGTTCGCAGATGGCGGTCAGGTGAACGCCGAACGCGATATCGGGATGCTCGGAGAGGACCCGCATCGCTCCTGGCGCCCCGGGACAGGGGACCATCAACGTCGTCGACCGGACCACCCCGTCCGTCAGGGTCCGCGAGATGCCCTCGTTGATCGCCGGATACATCCCGAGATCGTCGGCGTTGATGATCAACAGCCGGGCATCCGCGGGGAAACCCAGCAACTCATTGGCTCGATAGCTCGACACGTCCCCCTCCTTCTCGTCACCTGGTCATGACATCGTCGTGGCCAGCCAACGTCCCGTCAACTGGTCAACCCGGCGACCGGTGCTCGCGACCGCGGAGCGGCTGGCTCTCCAGGCGCTCGATGAGTCTCCCCGGCACATCGCTGGTGACCCGTCGCGGACCGGGAAACGGGGAGAACACGATCTCCCACCTCGTCCCGGGCCTGGCCGACAGTCGAGCGGCACGATCGATCGAAAGAGAAAGACTCGACACCGGAGGATGAAGGGGTGACCTCGACATGACCGTACCGCTTGGGGCCTTCACACTCCCTGCCGAGCCATCGCTGGAGGATTCGATCCCCGTACCGGGACCTGCCTCCGAAGTCCTCCGCGACGGAACACATTTTGAGGTCATCCACCTACTCGTGTGCCGGATCGACGGTTCCCGTCTCGACCCGGGACGTGGCGGCGTCCATCGGCTCGCGGGCCCATCAACGGGCGGCACGACTCTCGGCCCGGTGCCCATGCTCCTGCTGACGACGCCCCGGTGGGCCATCGACCCCCGGCGCTCGTGGAGGTGGTCTCAGCGCTATCATGTGGCGAAGCCGATGTCGACGAACGGGACAACGAACCCGTGCTGGTGATCCGGTGACGTTCCAGGAGGAGATGACCGATGACCCTCACGACCCGTTTCGACGACGCGCTGGTGTACGCCCGGCAGCTCCACGCTGGCCAGATCCGAAAGGGGACGACGATCCCGTACGTCGCGCACTTGCTGGGCGTGACCGCGATCGTGCTCGAACACGGCGGGACCGAGGACGAGGCCATCGCGGCCCTCCTCCACGACGCCATCGAGGACCAGGGCGGGGACACGACCCGGGCGGAGATCCGGCACCGGTTCGGTGACGCCGTGGTCGCCATCGTCGACGGCTGCACGGACGCCGAGACCATCCCGAAACCGCCCTGGCGCGAGCGGAAGGAGACCTATGTCGCCCACATCGCGGAGGCATCGCCGTCGGTCCGCCTCGTTTCCGCCGCGGACAAGCTGTACAACGCGCGCGCCATCCTCGCCGATTACCGGTCCCTGGGAGACGCGCTGTGGGACCGCTTCAACGGGGGACGGGAAGGCACGCTCTGGTACTACCGGGCGTTGGTCGATGCGTTCCGGGCGGTCGCCACCTCCCCGCTGGTCGAAGAACTCGACCGGACCGTGTCGGAACTGGAACGCCTGGTGGCGACGGGGAGCGAGGCGTCCCCCGGCACGCCACCGGGTCTCTGACGGACACCGCGAGGATCGTGATCGGGCGGCGCGACGACGATCACGGTGACCAGTGTCGATCGGCCGATCACGAGATTCCCGCGACCCAGATCCCGTCACGAGGCCCGGCCAGGTCATCGCCCGGCTCAAGGAGGACGACGGCCTCGGCCGGGGCCACGCCATGGCCCTGGTGGCCATCTTCAAGACGGCCGGCGAACCGGAGCGCCGGGATCGGGATGTCCGGCTCGACAAGCTCTTCGCCGGGACGCGGGCGCATTGGCGACCCGTCTTCGACCGGCTCATGGACGACGGTCGGCAATTTGGCTCAGGGGTCTGTCAAGACTCGTACGCCGGTGGCAAGAGGTCTGCGGTGGTGGGGACCGGTGAACCGCGTCCCCGCCCGGAAGGAGCCCCGCCATGGCGTCCCCGTACCGCGTGTTCCTAGACGAGGCGCAGCGTGCCGAGCTGCGCGGGCTCGTCGGCTCGGGCGCCGCCCCGGCCCGGATGCTGACCCGGGCCGGGATCCTGCTCAGGGCCGACCACGGGGAGGGTGGCCCGGGCTGGTCGGACACCGCCATCGCCGCCGCCCTCGATGTCCATCCGGGCACCGTCCAGCGCATCCGGCGCCAGTTCGTCGCCGAGGGACTGGCCCCCACCCTGGCGCGCAAGCGGCCCGACCGCGTCGATGACCGGACCCTGGACGGCCGCCAGGAAGCGCACCTGATCGCGCTGGCCTGCTCGGCCGCCCCCGATGGGCAGGCCCGCTGGTCCTTGCGGATCCTGGCACATGAGCTCGTCCGGCTGGAGGTCGTCGAGGCCGTCTTCCACGAGACGGTGCGCCGGACGCGCAGAAAAACGTCGTCAAGCCGCATCTGAGCGAGCAGTGGTGCATCGCCCCGACGGCCGACCCCGCCTGTGTCTGGTCCATGGAAGACGTGCTGGCCGTCTATGAGCGGCCCTACGACGCGGCCCGGCCGGTGATCTGCCTGGACGAGACCAGCCGCCAGCTGGTCGGGGACACGCGGCCCCCGATCCCGGCGGCGCCCGGCCGCGTGGCCCGGCATGATCCCGAGTATGTGCGGGGCGGGGTGACGAATCTGTTCCTGGTCACGGAGCCCTTGCGGGGCTGGCGGCACGTCACGGTGCGTCAGCAACGGACCCGCCTCGACTTCGCCCACTGCGTGCGCGACCTCATCGACATCCACTCCCCGGACGCCGAGCGGATCGTCCTGGTGCTGGACCAACTCAACACGCGCTCCCCAGCGTCGCTGTACGCGGCCTTCCCACCGGCCGAAGCGCGGCGGCTGACCGACAAGCTCGAGATCCACCACACCCCCAAACACGGCAGTTGGCTGAACATGGCGGAGCTGGAGCTGAACGTGCTGGCCCGGCAATGTCTGCGCCAACGCCTGCCGGACCGCCACGCGATGGCGAACGCCGTGACCGCGTGGGCGGATCGGCGCAACGCCACGGTCTCGACCATCGACTGGCAGTTCACGACCGCCGATGCCCGCACCAAACTGCGCCGCCTCTACCCAGCGTATGACGAGTGACACACCACTAG
>JBBJOE010000250.1:0-4849 GCA_037721765.1 Thermomicrobiales bacterium | reverse complement strand
TGACCGCGTCCGTGACCGCGACGGGTCGTGAATGTCCCGACCTGCCCACGGCCCGGGGCCCGTTCGGCGTTGCCGCTCGGCTATCCGGCCGGTCTGACCTCTATCCACGGGCCCGCCCGGGGGGCGGGCCCGCCCGTCGAGTCGGGACGCCGGGGCGTGTTGATCCCGACCGCCACGGGGGCATCTCCCGGACCGGTCCCGGTCGCCAGGCCGCTCGGCTCAGCCGACGCGAACGATGGTGAAGACCGGGATGATCCGATCGGTGTTGCGCTGGTACTCGGCGAAGTTCGGCATCTTCTCCGCCACCTGGGCGTAGAGGCGATCCCGTTCCGCGCCGCTCTCCTCCGTGGCCTGGCCCCGGTACGTGTCGGTGCCGAGTTCGACCGTTACCTCGGGGTTGGCGACGAGATTGTGGTACCAATCGGGGTTCGCCGGGGCGCCGCCCTTTGAGGCGATGACGATGATGCGGTCGCCGTCGTGGTCCACCACGATCGGGATCTCCCGTGGCTGGCCACTCTTTGCGCCGGTCATCGTCAAGATGGCGAGCGGAGCACCGGCGAACATCCCGCCCACTTTCCCATCGTTGGCACGAAACTCGGCGATGACCTTCTCGTTGAACGTCCTCATGTCTTCCACCTGACCTCCATCCTGATCGCTCGTCGAGCGAGGCGAGACACCGGTCACCGGTGCCGATTCGTCATCCCCGCGCTCCGGACCCGGTCGCCGGCCCCGGATGCGGACCGGACCCGCCGCCGCCCACCCGGGGGAGGAGAGCGGCCAGGCGTCCGGACGTCGGAAGGCGGCACCGGGCGCGTGTCCGGCCCGGATGGAGCCGTCTCCCATCATCTTACATCTTATTAGCCGCTTCTTTCTCGTGCGCTGGCCGATTCGGGGTCTCCAGGGCACATATGGCTCGCTGGCGGGTGGCCGCCGGGGGTGAGGTGGTCACGGCCGCGGAGGAGCCGCTGGGGTCGTGACGGTGGCTTCCCCGGCGACACGCCGGCGATGGTGAGCCTACCTACCGATAGGGGAAGCGAGCGCCGAGGGGCCTATCCCGGGACGTATCCCGGGGAAGATTGGCCGCGCGGACTCGAGTTCGGCGGCGACTCCTCCCGATCGTGGGCCCCCGGCAGCCCGCGGGGGCCGGGGCGACGGGCCACTCACCGACCCGCGCGGCCGGGCCGTCGCCGCCGGCACTCGACCGGCGAGCGCCATTCGCCGCGCTTGACGCTCGCGCCCGTGGTCGCGTTGGGCCCGGGGTCGAACTCCCGAGGTGCCACGGCCGATCCGGGGACGGGGAACCCCACCCGGGGCCTACGTTTTGGAACGCCACCCCCGAGGTGTCCAGACCCGCGGTCGGGTCGATCGCGGGCCCGGGCTCAGCCGACGTGGATTGCCGGGCGCTTGCCCGGGTCCGGCTCCGAGCGGCGGAGGACCTCGTGGGTGACGGGGGCGATGTCGCCCTCGCCGAAGAGGACGAAGCGGGCCAAGTACTTCAGCGGGTTGCCTTCGGTCCAGCCGAAATAGACGTGGGGACGCTTGCCGGTGCGGTCCCGGATCTCCAGGACGATCGCGGCGATCGCGTTGGGGACCGAGGCGGCGTCGGCCAGCAGCACCCGATGCCCCCCGATGTCTTCGCCCCGGACCCGCAGGACCCCGGTGAACTCGGAGGCGTCCCGCACCGTCACCTCCAGGAACAGCACCACGTCGCCGGGAGGGATGTGGCTCGCCTCGCGCTCTTCCCGCTCCTTCAAAAGGTATTCGCGCGACGAGCGGTCGTCGGGGTGGTTGGCGATGATCCGGATCTCGCCGCCGTTGGCCGTCAGGAACCGGGTCGCGGCGTCGTCGAACGTGACGCCCTCCGCCCGCAGTTCCGTCGAGCGCCAGACCCGGGAGAGCAGGGACGAGACGATGATCGCGCCGATGAAGATCCCGGCGATCTGGAGTCCGTCCGGGTCGTCGATGATCGTGACCGCCATCGTGTACACGAAGAGGACCGCGATGCCGCCGAAGATGAACGTGGCCCGCCGCTGGCGCCGGCGCCGGGCGGCGAGGGTGACGGCGATGGTGGCCGAGGTGATCACGGCCAGGACACCGGTCGCGTAGGCACTGGCCTGCGCGTCGACCTCGGCGGAGAAGAGGATGGTCACGAGGGTGGAGACCAGCGTGAAGATCAGGACCAGCGGCCGGCTCGCCCGGGCCCAGGCCGGCGCCATGCCGTAGCGGGGGAGGAAGCGGGGGACGATGTTGAGCAGACCCGCCAGGGCCGAGGCACCGGCGAACCAGAGGATGGTGATCGTGCTGACGTCGTAGACGGTGCCGGCCTGGTCGCCGAGGTAGGCGTGGGCCAGGTAGGCCAGGGCGCGGCCGTTCGCCTCGCCGCCCTCCTCGAAGTCGGCCTCCGGGATCAGCAGGGTGGTCGCGAAGCTGCTCGCCATCAGCAGCACGCTCATGATCACGGCGGCCGTGGTCAGCAGCCGGCCGGTATTGCGGATGCGCCCCGCCGGCCGGTCCCGGGTGTCGGTCGCGTCGCCCCGCACGAGTGGCATCACGACGACCCCGGTCTCGAACCCGGAGAGGCCGAGCGCCAGCCGCGGGAAGAGGAGCAGGGCGGCGCCGATCAGCAGCAGGGGGTTGGCCTGTTCCCGGGTCAGGGCGTCCTGCCAGTCGCCGATCAGGCCCGGGTTGCGTCCGATCTCGATCAGCGCCCGGCCGATGACGATGACATTCAGCAGGAGATAGACCCCGACCAGGCCGACCGCGATCCCGATCGCTTCCCCGAAGCCGCGCAGGAAGACCGCCCCGAGTAGGCCGATCAGGAGCAACGTGATCGGCACCTCGTAGCCGTGGAGGAACTCGGTGTAGGGGTTCTCGGTGACGTGGGCCGCCGCGTCGGCCGCCGAGAGCGTGATCGTGATGATGAAGCCGGTGGCGACGAACCCGATCAGGCAGAGGACGAGCAGCTTGCCCTGCCACCAGCCGAGCAGGCGTTCCAGCATCGAGATCGAGCCGTCGCCGTGGGGGCTGGCGGCCGCGACCCGCTTGTACATCGGCAGGGCGCCGAAGAGGGTGACCAGGACCAGGATCAAAGTGGCGATGGGGGACAGGGCACCGGCGGCGAGGGCGGCGATGCCCGGTTGGTAGCCGAGGGTCGAGAAGTAGTCGACGCCCGTCAGGCACATCACCTTCCACCAGGAGTGCTGGTGGGCAGCGCGCTCGGGCTCGAACGGACCTTCCGAAGGATGGGCGTGGTCTTGGAGCAACCAGGCCTTGAGCCCGTCGCTCGGGCGCGATGGCGCGGTGGGGGGCAAGAGGGGCGCTCCTCGGTGTGACTGGCCGGGTGATGTCAGATTGAGGATAGGTGGGCAACGCCGGGCCTGAGCCAGACCCACGACCAACGCGGCCAACTGTCGCACACGGGCCGCCTCCGGACCACTACAGACGCTGGATCCTCGGTTCATGTGCCTCGCGCGATTGAATCGGAAACGCGGTAGACCCAATCAGTCAGCCAGCGGGATAGTGCCCGTCGTTCCCGATGGCTTGGTCGGCGTGGTACAACGTCACGAGTCGTTGGGGGAACTGGTGTTCGACGTCGTGCGCGGGGTGATCGAGATGGGACCAGACAATGAGGAGATGGGTGAGCGGTCCGAGTCTGGATCAGCGCCTCATCCGCCTGGTGATCCTACCGGTCGTCGCCTCGCCAGGCGCCGGGCGGCGCTGCTCGCCGAGGCGGGTGGGGTCGCCCGCCTCCTGGATGTGTTACTCAAAGACGTGTTGTTCGAACGTGCCGATGATCCCCGGCTCGAGGTTGCCCAGATCGTGAAGGATTTGGGGCGGCTCGAACGTACCGCGCTTCAAGAGGCTTACGGACGTGTCGAGCCTCGCACCCGATTCAAAAAATCGGCATCACCGGCGAAGGTGCGGCAACGGAACCGGAGCTTGCTCTTCATCGACGAGAGTGGGCAATCGGGTCACTCTCCGTTGAGTGGCCAGCCAGTGTTCGCCCTAGCTGGCATCGCGATGGATGAAGAGTCGGTAGGCGACTATCGAGCATCGGCCGATGCGATCAAAGTCCGATTCTTCGGCACCGACGACATCACGTTCCACGACCCACAGATGCGTAAGCATGATGGTCCATATGCGTTCGGCGGTGATATCGAGACCCAACGCACCTTCGACGCGGCAATCGCGGATCTCATCGAGCGGACGCCCTTCACCGCGTTCGGCACGGGTGTGCGGAAAGTGCGCTTCTTTGACGATTTTGTTTCGACCGGAGTCGATCGATATCTCCCGACCGATGTCTACGCGGTGGCGATCGTGATGATGCTCGAGCGGTATCTCGATTACTTGTCATCAAGGCCCGTCGAGCGGCTCGGCCGGGTGACCTTCGAGAGCCAGGGACCCCGGGAGGACGCGTTCCACCAACTGGAGTATGCGCGGGCGCTCTTGGATGGGTCGCAGTGGGTGACTGATTCCGGATTTCGGGATTGGCTTGAGCCAGGACTGCTGTTCTTGCCCAAGTCCGGATCCCACCCTATGGAACTCGCCGACATGTTCGCCCGTGACCTCTACGAATGGGTGCGAGGTGAATGCTCTGATGACACCCGTCCGTGGCACTGGGTCCGATTCGCGAAGAAGATTCACCGGCGGGGTGATGGTCGGATGGGTAAATTCGGCGTGAAGGTGTTTCCAGACCATGATATCCGGGACCGAATCGAAGCCCATCGCGTGTGGTGCGGCGTCACGGATACGCCCAAGACGGGAGGATGAAAAGGGAAGCGCCCCGGCTCAGGGAGCCGGGGCGCCGATCGCGGGAACCGCGATCCATTTATGGGTAGATTTTAGCCCA
>JBBJOE010000249.1:0-4866 GCA_037721765.1 Thermomicrobiales bacterium | reverse complement strand
GGACCCCCCCCCCCGCGGCCGTCGAGCGCTGATCCATCCAGATGATCGCCGGACGGACCGGGCGACCGGCCGCGTCGAGGAGGACGGTGCCGTGCATCTGGCCGGTGACGCCGACCGCCGCGACCCGGCGCGGGTCGAGCCCGGCGATGGCCGCCCGGCAGGCTACCCCGGTGGCCGCCCACCAGGCCCCGGGGTCCTGCTCGGCCCAGCCCGGCCGGGGCCGGTCGACCGGGTAGCTCGCCTCGCCCCGGCCGATGACCATCCCGGCCGCGTCGAGCACCAACACCTTGACCGCCGACGTGCCGAGGTCGATGCCGGCGTAGAGCGGCCCACCCCGCGCGGGCGCCTGGCCCGATGTGGCGCCCCCTGCCCCCGGGACGTTCATCCGGTCAGCCCAGTCTCGCCCACGACCGGGCCGGGGGCCGCCGCGGCCGGGCCAGGGAAGATCGGACGCTGGCTCGGCACCGGCGGGTCGAGGGGCGGCCGGACGAGCGTGGAGGCGAAGTCAGCGGAGTCCTCGTCCGCCAGGGACCGGGCGACGCGGCGGCCGGCCACTTTGATCGGCAGCAGGGCGGCGTAGAGCGGCCGGAAGACCTGGCCATACAGGGCGTCGTAGGCGGGGACGGCGGCTGGGTCCGGGACGACCGGGGAGCAGGGGCGGTCGAGGGCGGCGATGGCGGCGGCGGCGTCCGGATAGACCCCGGCCCCGATGCCACCCAGCATCGCGGCGCCGAGGGTGGTCGCCTCCTCGATGTGGGCGACGGTGAACGGACGGTCCATCACCGCCGCCTTGATCGCCATGAGAAGGTCATTCCGAGCCACGCCGCCGATGGCGAGGAGAGAGACGATGTCCGTGATCCCGGCGTGGTGGAGCAGGCGTTCGAACGATTCCCGGGACTGGAACGCGAGTCCCTCCAGCACGGCCCGGGTCAGGGCGCCGGGGGTCGTGTCGGTGCTGAGGCCGATGAAGGCGCCCCCCGGGAGGGGGTCGTCCACGGGGGGCGCGGCCATCCGGAGGTGGGGCAGGAAGGTCACGCCGCCGGAGCCGGCCGGCTCGGCCGCGGCCGCCCGCGCCATCTCCCCATAGGGGAGGTCGGGGCCGATGATCGAGCGGATCCAGTCGATCGCCGCCCCGGTGGTGTACTGGCCGCCGAAGGCGTAGTAGCGTCCCGGCACGACGTGGGCGCCCTGGCTGTAGCCCTCCTGGCCAAAGACCGGGTCGGTGATGGGCGTCATGACCGGCAGGAACAGGGCCTCGGCGGTGCCGAGGGAGTTCAGCATGGTGTCCGGCTCGGTCACCCCGGCGGCGAGGGCGCCGCAGACGTGGTCGTGGCCGCCGGCCGCGACGACCGTCCCCGGGGCCAGGCCGGTCTGGCGGGCGACCCGCGGCAGGATCGCGCCGAGCGCGGCGCCGCTCTCGGCCAACGGGGCGAACAGGCCCATGGGGAAACCCATCTCGGCCAGCAGGGACTCGTCCCAGCGGCGATCGCGCAGGTGGAAGGCGTGAGTCCGGGAGGCGAGCGAGTGGTCGGTGGCCTGGACGCCGCAGAGGCGGTAGGCGACCCAGTCCGCCACCATCAGCCAGCGGACGGTGCGGGCGAAGGCGTCGGGCCGCTCGTCGCGGAGCCAGAGCAGCTTGCAGGCGCTCCAGATCGGTTGTAGCGACAGGCCGCTGACGGCGAAGAGGGCGTCGCGGCCGATGGTGGCTCCCAGGGCGTCGGCCTGGGGGGCGGAGCGGGTGTCGTACCAGGCGATCACCTCGGCGGTCGGTTCGCCGTGTGCGTCGAGCGGGACCCCGGCCTCGCCGACGCTGGCCACCGCCACCCCGGCGATCTCCGCCCGCCGCGCCGCTGGCACCCCCGCGACCGCCTCGCGGATCGCGGCCAGGGCCTGGTCCCACAGCTCGGCGGCCAGGTGGTGGGCGGCGCCGGGCCGGGGGTGGTGGGTCTTGGTCAGGGCCACCGCGACCGAGACCGCCCGCCCGTCCGGCTCATAGACGGCGGCCTTGACGTTGGTCGTCCCGACATCGAGTCCCAGGAGCAGCGTCACGGGCGCGGCCGCGGGTGGATCGGGGCGGAGGTAGCCCCCCATCGGGGGGTAGCCCCCGAGCGACGGGTCCCGGTCATCCCTTGACCGCCCCGAGCGACAGCCCCCGGACGATGTAGCGCTGGGAGAGCATGGCAGCCAGCAACGGCACCGAGGCGGTGAGCAGCATCCGGGTGCCGATGGCCTGGAAGTCGACGCCCCGGGTCTGGTCGCCGCCGGCCAGGTAGACCGGCATCGGCCGGGCGTCGGTCTGGGAGAGGGAGAACCCGAACAGGAATTCGTTCCAACTGAAGGCCAGGCAGAGGATCCAGCTCACCACGATCCCGGGAAGGACCAGCGGTACGGCGATCCGGGCGAAGATGGCGAACCGGCTGGCCCCGTCGACCTGGGCCGCCTCTTCCAGCTCGATCGGCACCTCTCGGAACATCTGGGTCAGGATGATCACCGGGAACGGCAGGTTGAAGGTCGCATTGACGATCATCAGCGCCCAGAGGGTGTCATAGAGTCCCGTCTTCTGGGCTAACAGCAGGAACGGCGTCACGAAGATGACGGGCGGCAGGACTCGCTGGGAGAGGAACCAGGTGGTCAGGCTGCCGTTGCGGGGCCGGTAGAACCGGAACCGGGCGATGCCGTAGGCCGCCAACGTGCCAAGGCCGACGGCGATCGAGGCAGCCCCGACCGAGACGATGGTGCTGTTGACCATCGACTGCCGGATCTCGCGGATGCCCCAGAGGTCGCGCCACGGCTTGAGCGTCGGTTCGAAGGTGACGAACGGGAGCCACTTGTTGCCGTAGTTATCGGCGGGGTCCTTGATCGAACTGATCACCGCCCAGTAGAACGGGAACAGCGTCCAGATCATCAGGACCACCAGGGCCAGGGCGATGAGCACCCGGCTGACCATCCGCCCAGTGTCGCGGCGACGCGGCGGCACGGTGATGGTCGAGAGGTCGGTGATCCGGCGCGGGGCCGGGACGGTGTCGAAGGTGGTGCTCACGCGACGCTCCCCTCATCCTCGTAGACGTGGCGGATGCGGCTCCAGAGCAGCGAGACGAGGACCATCACGATCACCAGCAGGAGGAAAGCCTGGGCGGCCGCCTCCCCGAAATTGAAGAATTGCCGGGCGGTCCGGTAGTTGAACAGGCTGTAGTACTCCGTCGCCCGGCCCGGCCCGCCGAGGGTCAGGCCATAGGCGACGTCGAAGACCTTGAAGGCGTCGATCGAGCGCAGCAGCAGGATCAACCAGAGGATGGGGGCCATCAGCGGGAGGGTCACGAAGCGGAGGATCTGCCACGACGTGGCCCCGTCCACCTCCGAGGCCTCGATCACGTCGCGGGGGAGGCCCTGTAACCCGGCCAGGGCGATGATGAAGACGAACGGGGTCCATTGCCAGACATCGACGATGATCGTCGCCAGCCGGGCCCACTCGGGGTCGGAGATCCACGGTGGCTGGCCGATGCCGAGGCTGCCGAGGCCGGAGTTGAGCGGCCCCCCCTCTTCATAGAAGATGCCCCGGGCGAGATAGCCCAGGGCGATCGGGGTGGCGAAGATCGGCAACGTCATCACCGCTCGCAGTACCCCCCGGCCCCGGATCTCGCGGTCCATCAGCAGGGCGATCAGCAGCCCGAGGACCATCTCCATCGCCACGGCCCCGGCGACGAAGGTGAACGTGATGGTGAGTTGTTCGTTGAGCGGCGGACGGAGGACCGACGTGCCCAGAGAAACGATGGCGGCCGGCACCGCGACGAGCGGGGCCCAGCCCAGGGCCTCCCGCAGGTCGGCCCGGCCCAGTTCCCGTTCCGACGCCCACCGGACCAGCAGCCGCAGGCCCACCGCGATGGCGCCGACGGCCAGGGCGGCGCCGAGGGCCGAGAGCAGAGGACCGCCCAGGCTCCCGTCGATGAAGAGCTTGCGAAAGTTCTCCCAGCCGACGAAGCGGTTCACGGTGCCGTAACGGAATGCGTAACGGCTGGTGCTGAAGGCGTAGATCAGGGGGAAGACGGTCAGGGCGAAGACCCAGACGATGGCCGGCAGCAAGAAGAGCCACTTCTCCCACCGGACCCCGAGGAGGGGTTTGGCCCGGTCCCAGGCCAGCAGGGCAACCCACGGCAGCACCGCGGCGACGGCGAAGCAGGTCAGCGCCCCGCCCAGCCCGGTCCCGAGCCTGGTCGCCCCCTCCCCGCCCCGGGTTGGGTCGGACCAGACGACGGCGGGCAGCGCGGCGGCGATCAGGGCCCCGGCCGAGATCGCGATCGCCTGGATGAACCGTTCCCGGCGCGGGAAGACGACCGTCGAGACCAGGGCGATGACGCCACCGAACCAGCTCAGGGCCAGCAACCAGCCGTTTCCGGCCCGCGTCAGGGTGTCGCCGACCGAGTGGACATCGAGCGTCGAGCCGTCCGCCACGCTGGCGGCCGGCCCGGTCTGGGCCAGGATCGCGCCCGCCACGAGCAGGGCCACGACCAAGGCTCGCCAAGACAGGCCCCGGGCGGACATCCGGTCGGTGGCGCGGGGGGCCGCCCCGGCCGCGGACCCCGCGTCTGCCCGGACCGGCGATGTGCTGACGGTGTCGAGATGAGCCATCCCGTCTCCTGCGTGCGGGCGATCGGTCCCCACGGGCCCGCGCCCGGTCTCGCGCCTCCCGCGCCCCTCCCGGGGCTACGCTGCCGGTCGCCGGGTACGGGTGCGACCGGCGGGGGACCACGGCCGATCCGTGGTCCCCCGCCCATCGCGTCTCGGGTCCCGCCGGACCCCGATAGTCCAGAGGCCCAGAGGCCCAGAGGCCCAGAGGCCCAGAGGCCCAGAGGCCCAGAGGCCCAGAGG
>JBBJOE010000248.1:0-4885 GCA_037721765.1 Thermomicrobiales bacterium | reverse complement strand
CGGGAGCCCCGCGCGTTCAGCGTGTTCCGGACGATGGGCGACGCGCTGCTGGCGGCCCACCAGACTGGTCTGCCAAACGTGGGTGTGACGCTGGACGTCTGCCACGCCCTGATGACGGGCGAATACCCGGCGATGGCGGCAGCGCTGGCCTTCCGGGCGGATCGATTGTATGGAGTTCATCTCAACGACGGCCACGGGTGGGGAGACGACGGCCTGCCCGTCGGCACCGTTCATCCGTGGGCGAGCCTCGACCTGTTGCTGACGCTGCGCGAGGGCGGGTACGACGGCACGATCTACTTTGATACGTTCCCCGTCCGGGAGGACCCACTGGCCGAGTTCGCGGCCAACATCGCCACGGTGGAGCGATACGAGGCGATCATCGACCGGTTGGACGGGGCCGCACTGGCGGCGGCCCGGGCGACCCACGACGCCTTGGCCGTCGGGGCCGCATGGCAGCGGGCGTGGGACCGTCAGGCCCGGGAGGAGAGGACATGACCCCGGCCAGGACGCGCGTCGTCGTCTTCGGAGACCTGCACGTCGATCTGATCGCGGTCGTGGATCGCCTGCCCGCCCGGGGAGAGTCGGTCATCGGTTCGTCGTTCACGGTCGTCCCGGGCGGGAAGGCCGGGAACCAGGCGGCCCAGGTGGCTCGCTGCGGCGTGCCGGTCGCCCTGGTCGGCCGGGTCGGCGACGACGCGAACGGAGACCTGCTGCTGGCGGCGTACGGGGACATGGGCATCGACACCGATGGCATCGTCGTCGCCGCCGGGGGGCAGACCGGCGCGTCATCCGTCCTGGTCGATGCGACCGGGGGATACCTGTCGGCGATCGTCCCCGGGACGTCCGCGTCCTGGGGGCGGCCCAGCGTGCCCGCCGCGCTCGCACCGTTCGCGGACGCGGCCGTCCTCGTGGTCCAGGGCGAGTTGCCGGCGGCCATGTCGCTCGCCGCGGTCCGGTGGGCCAGGGAGAAGGGCATCACCGTGGTCTCGAACCCCTCGCCGGCGCCCCCGGCCGTCGATGTACCGCTGAGGCATCTGGTCGAGGCCAGCGACATCGTGGTCATCAACCGGCAGGAGCTTGACGCGCTGGCACTGGCATTCGGGGTCAGGCCATCGCGGGTCGAGCGGCCCGATGTCTATGCCAACGCGACCGCCCTGCGGGCCAGGGTCGCGGCGACGCGGCTGATCGTGACGTTGGGGGAGGACGGCGCCGTGGTGATCGACGCGAGCGGGGTCTTCGCCGTGGCACCCTATCCCGCGACGGCCATCGTCGATACCGTCGGTGCGGGAGACGCGTTCCTCGGGGCCTACGTCGCGGGCACCGTGCGGGGCCTGGCGACGGAGTCCGCCCTGCGGTACGCGGCGGTCGCCGCCTCGCTCTCGCTCCGGGGGCGGGGCGCGCTGGCGAGCCAACCGTCCCACGACGCCATCACGGCGGCGATCCCGCGCGCGTCGACACCGTGGATCAGGTACCGCTGACCTTCTCCCGGGCGATCGCCGGGGCTGGACCGGTCCCGTTCGCCACTGGCCGCGCCTTCCGTCCCGGCCTGGCCGGGAGGCGGTCACCCGGACCGGCGGCCATCGCGACCCCCGGTCGTTCTTCCAGCACGCAATGGACGATGTCGTTGACCTGGTCCCGGAACCACTCGCCGACATCCTCCCGCTCGACGGCCCGGCGCAGGCGCTCGGCCCGGCGGCGGCGCTCCCGGAGCGGCATGGTCAGGGCCCGGTAGAAGGCCTCGGCGGTGCCCTCGACATCGGCCGGGGCAACGATCAGGGGGTCGTCACCGAGCTGGATCGCGGCCCCGGCGCCTTCGGAGAGGATCAAGACACCGTTGCGCTCGTTGAGCAGGCACCCCTCCTTGGCGACCAGGTTCATGCCGTCGATGATCGAGTTGACCAGGAGCACGTCGTACCACTTCATCGCCGCCAGGGCGCGGGCGTAGTTCTCCCCCATGATGAGGTGGATCGGCTGCCAGCCGAGGGCGACATTCGCATACTTGGCATTGATCCGGCCGACCGAGGCGCTGATGTCGTCAAGGTAGTTCTGGTACTCCGGCACGTCCAGGCGGGACGGGACGGTGATGGCGATGAAGTTGACCTTGCCATGGAATTCGGGGTGGCATTCGAGGAAGCGGTCGAAGGCCAGGAAGCCCCGGACAAAGTTCTTGCTCGGTTCGGCCCGGTCCACCCGCAGGATGGTGAACTTGTTGGCGTGCGTGGTCAGGTACGCCTCATGGCCCCGGGCCTCCCGGCTGTAGGCGTTCCGGCGGACGGCTTCGACGTCGATCGAGATGGGGTAGGCACGGACTTCAGTCCGCCTGCCCCGCCAGGTGACGGCCCCACCGGTGTAGTCGACCACGGCGCCCGGCACGTAGGCCTCACAGGTGTACATGAACGAGCGGGCGTGGGCGGGGGTCTGGAAACCGCAGATGTCGTTGCCGAGCATGCCCTGGCAGATGGCACGGCGCATGTCCATCGGTAACAGGCGCCAATAGTCGGGGTCGGGCCAGGGGATGTGAACGAAGTGCTGGAGGATGGCGTCCGGGACCCGTTCCCGGATCATGCCGCCGACGAGGTAGAGGTGGTAGTCCTGGAGCATGATCACCGGCGAGAGGTCGGACTCCCCACTGGCGGCCAGGATCTCGTCGGCGAACATCTGGTTGACGGCCACGTACCCATCGCGCCAGGCCGACCAGGTCTCGACGGTGATGTCCGGCGAGCGGGGGGTATCCCAGAGGTAGTGCTGGAGGAACCAGAGGAGCGGATTGCTGATCACGTTGTAGTACTGGTGGTACTTCTCGGCCGTCGGGACGACGAAGCGGACCCGGAAATCGGGCGGGGTGCCACCCTCGGTCGGGGGGGAGATCAACACCTCGCCGGCCCGGTCAGCTTCGGCGGCGCGCTCCCGGTCGCCGTCGGTCATGGCGGCGGCGATCCAGACCGGCTGGCGCTCCTTGGCGATGGCGCTGACGGCCGTGACGACCCCGCCGCTGCCCTTACGGGACGAGAACGTGCCGTCGCTTTCCCGGGTGAAGGTGACCGGTCCCCGGTTGGAGGCGACGATGAGCATTCGCTCGCCGAGGGGATCACTCGTGTGCGGGGCACGCTCGTCCTCGGTGAGGGCGTGCGGCCTGACCCGTGGGATCGGTGGCATGGAGGCACCTCCGGTGACGCGGACCAGTGAGTCGTCCCCTGGACGGTGTTCCACCGCCCGGGACTCCGGCATTATGCCCCGTTCCTTGATTGGCAGGGAGAGGCCGGATCGCCAGGTCGCGGGAGGGGGCCACCGGTGGGGGTCTCCGGGAACGGCAGCGAGGCCATCTCGTGCTGGCCCCTATGGCGCGGTTCCGAGTTCGCACGTGCGCTACCCGCTCAGGGTGGACTCGGCGTGTGCCGATCGCGTTGCCCTGGCTTCGTCGGGCAGGATCCCCCGGGCGTCGTCTGCCGAATCTCTCAAGAGCGGACCTCCTTCGAGTCCGCTCCCATCTACGGGCCGATGCAAAGTCAGTGAGGAGGTCTGGCCCAACGTGCACGACGATGTGACGCTGAGTCTGTCGAGTCTTGGCTGGATCGAAACCCTCCTGCCGGGATCAGGGGTCACCGCGGCACACGCGAAAGTACCGTGCCACCGCGAGCATGTCCTAACCCAAACCCGATGATGGCGACGAGCTCCGAGCGGGAAGTCACGTTTACGGATCGACCGGGGCGCGACACGCTACCACCGTCCAGGGCGATCGTCGCCCGGGCCCGTGGTTAATTCGTGGCCGGACGCCGGCCAGCCGAGAGGGAGGACCCATGACCAGCATGCCAGTCGCCCGAGGTCGATCGCCGATTCTCGCGGCGGCACTCGCGTTCGCGGCGCTCGCCTTGGCGCATGCCGTGCTCGTTCCCGGCGGATTCGCCCATATGCTGGTGAGCCAGGCGACGCCGGAGGGCCAAGCGACGCCCGTGGACGGGGCGCGGGCTGGGGACGGGCCGCACCCCGCTCACATCCACCTCGGCACCTGCGATGAGCTCGGCGACGTCGTCCTTCCCCTGCAGGACGTGGCTGACCCTTCCGCCGGCGGGGAGCGGAGCGGACCCGCGTCCGCCCACGCCGTGAAGACCAGCCAGACCGTCGTCGACATGCCGCTCGAGGACATCATCGCTTGCGGCCACGCCGTCAACGTCCACCTGAGATCCGAAGAGATCGGGACGTACGTCGCCCGCGGCGACATCGGTGGCACCGTGTTCACCGACGCGGGTGGCAGGGTCGAATTGTTCATCGGGTTAGGGGAGCTCACCGACTCTGGCCACACCGGCATCGCCTGGTTCGGAGCCGACGGGGACCAAACCGAAGTCTCGGTCTCGCTGATCGAACCCGACGAGATGGGATAGGGGTCCGTCGCGACACGAGCGGAAAAAGGCGGACCGGGAGTTCCTCCGGTTCCGCCTCGTTCTGCCCGGCCACGACGCACCGCGGCATCGAGGGCCTCGGTACATGGGTCTGGACGCCGGACCACGACTTGCTGTCGACGGGGAGGTCCGGGAACGAGACGACACGAACCGTGACGCCGCTCGTCCCGGGCATGGCCGTGCCGGTGAGCCGGCCCTGGAACGCATCGCGAGCACGAGTGACGGAGCGACCCACCGGACCAGGATGTGACCCGCTGCCCGGCCTATCATGATCGCGCGGCCGCGGGACGCCTCATCATTTCCCGATGGGTCGGGCGTCTGGTTCCCCGTCTGGCCGTAGTATCATACGGGGACGTGGACTCGATCGACCCGAGCCGCCGAGAGAGGACTGGCCCGCATGTCCGCCATGCACCTACCCAACGACCCCGTGTATGGCGACGAGTCGTCGGTGCGGCGCTGCCCGTGGTGCGGTGACGCCAACGTGCGTC
>JBBJOE010000247.1:0-4904 GCA_037721765.1 Thermomicrobiales bacterium | reverse complement strand
TCCATGGACACCTCCCCATCAGTATCAACAAGCGGCACATCGGTTACGATGCGAACGTGACTGGTGACGCTGTGACTGACAGTTCACGATCCGAGATAGAAGCTCCCTCTCCCTCTACCCCGATCGAGCCGGTCGTTTCCTCTCGCCTCGTGAGCCAATCGCGGGAGTGTATGCGCCATCGGTCCGTCACGTTCGGTCACGCCCCTGTCTGGTTCATTACCGATCGAGCCTGCCTTCCGCATCATGTCCGGTGGGCGGTCCCTTTCCCCGCCTCCTGCGCACGCGGGCGTGCCTGCCGCACGCCGGTCCGCGGCCAGAGCTGGCGAACAAAGATGAGTGCCGCCAAGATCTGCAATACCGCTGCCCCGAACAGCGCCGTGATCGTCACGGTGTTGCCTTGACCGATCCGCTCGAACGGCTCGCTCAGGATGCGAAGCATCAGCCCACCGTTCAATGCGCTGACGCCGAGCAGGGCAAGGCGTTCGTCGTATCCGAGTGGCCGCTGGGCCGAGCGCTTACGAGGCAGTAGCCAGTACGCGATGCCGAATACGAACTGCAGGAACCAGCCAACAAACAGCATATGTCCATGGCTGGGCGCTAACCAGGCGCGCCATTCACCGGGTACGACCCGGTCAACCAGCATCACCCCGCCGACGACGAACCCGGTGAGTAGCCAACCGAGTGAGAGACGGACCATCACGGTGGTGAGCCGATCCATACAGGCTTTCGGTTGCCTTTCCCGACAGCGTAATTTCTGCAACCGACAACGAGAGCGGCTTGCACGGGACGCGCCCGCCCGTTCCAGCTGACGACGACCTCAGCCGCTTTATGGCCTGGACTTTGTCGCGAGGTCCGGTCCCTCCGCCCATGGTCTACCCGCGACGCGGCCGAGCCGGCTGAGAAGTTAATCATCAGTACCGTGGGTCGTCATCAGTAGCCCGTCGTTCGGCTGGACCACTGCCTCGATGGACAGAATCACCCGCCGATGACCGGTCCATCGAGGCGGTCGGGGATCATCATGCCTCCATGGTGGGCGAGTAGGTGCATGGTCTGAGGGTGAGCGCGCCGTGTGAGCCCCATCCTCTGGTTTAGCGCCTGTCTCCGCTGCCCCGTCGATGAAGGAGGCGTAATCCGTGGATGTTCACATGGAGACCGCGTCACTCTGCCCGCAGGAGAGCGATGGCGCCATGCGCGGCATGCCCAAAAGAATGGTTGACGGCCGGGTACGTGCCGGGTTCATCGAGTGTGAACTCGACGCAGGCGCCGTCGCCGGGACCGATCGAGATCCCCTGCATGCCGACCATCTGGTTTTTTGGATTGGCGTTCAGGTAAACCCGATCAAAAATGGCGCCAACGACGTGGAAACTACTCCAGACGTTGGGCCCACAATTGACCACGAAAATGCGAATCGGCTCCCCAACACGCACCTTGATCGGGAACTCAACATATTGGTTGGCGTACCCGTTGAACGACATGTACTTCATGTTGCCCATGCCGAAGAGAGCCTCGGCGTCCGGGACCATGACCCCGCCGTCACCCTCCATGACATAGAACTCGCTTTGGACGAACACGAGCTCCTGGGCTGGAGGCCATCCTTCCTTGGGATCGACGATCATCGCCCCGTACATGCCGGCCGCGATATGCATCAGGACTGGCGCAGTGCCGCAGTGATACATGTAGGCGCCGGGGTACTTCGCCTGGAAGCTCCACTCGAACGCTTCACCTGGCTGAAGATTCCTGTAACCGCGTTCTGGATTGACGCGGGCGGAGTGGAAGTCCAACGAGTGTGTCAAGGCCGCGTCATTGCGGATCGTCGTGGTGATCGTATCGCCCTCAACGGCGCGGAGCACCGGCCCCGGAATGGTCCCATTGAAGGTCCAACCCGCGTAGGGCGTGTCCTTGGCGATATAGACGGTTTGATCCAGACAGGAGATGCTGATGTTTTTTGGACCGGGCTGCACTGGCTGGAGGTAGGGATCGTAGGGCGCGAATGGCTGGATCTCCTGACCTGGGACTGGTGTGGCGGCCCCGGTGTTCCCCCGCGTGGTGGAGTCTGATCCGACGTAGCTGCCGTTGGGATCGGCGGCGTCCGGCGTACCGGTGCCATGTTCGTGATCCTGTGTACTCACTCGTCGGCTCGTTATCCCGGCCGCGCCGGCAGCCAGCCCGAGACCGGCGGCGCCACGGAGAAACGCACGGCGGTTCGCGGGTTGCTCGGCGCCAGCACGAGCATTCGGCATCACCGGATTGACAGGAAATCGCGGGTTCGTCATTGCGCTGCTCCTCGGTAAATACGGCCCGATCGCTTCGTTCTCACCTTATCCCCGAACCGCGACCCAAGGGCAAGACCTGGTGAACGGATGCTGTCGCGATCACACTTCGATGATCAGCTTGAGTGCCCCGGCCGGATCCTCGTGATTGGGGATGGTCAAGAGGAATCCTACTACGAACAGACCGAAAGGAATGAGCACGATCACAGAATCAAAAGCCGGTGTACGGCGAGTCGCGAACTCCTGCCAGACTGTCGTTCGACGATCGAGATGGTCACGTTGCCGAACACCCCGGCCCGACTCGGAGTTGCTTTGGGTCTGGCCCTCAACGGTCTGATTCGCTCCCATGGCCGCATCGACGATGGTCTCGAATCGCTGGCCGGCGGCGATGTTCAGAGCGTCGCAACTCCGACTGAGGACGTGGATTGTCGTCAGCGGCGCTTACCGTCATCGGCAAACGGGGCGGGTGTCTCGCGAAGCCAGCGGCAATCTACAGAGATCCACTGCCCAAGAAGACTGGTGATTCGGCCTCGTCTCGTTACCGGGCCCGGCGAACGAGCCGGACGGCCAGAGGCGCCAAGATCGAGATCGCCGCCAGGATGAAGATCGAGAGGGCGAGGGGACGGGTGACGAAGGTCGAGTAGTCGCCCTGGCTGAGCTGGAGGGCGCGGCGAAAGTGTTGTTCGGCTTGGGGGCCAAGGATCATCGCCACCACGGCCGGGGCGACCGGGATCGCGAAGCGGCGCATGACGAAGCCCAGGGCGCCGAGGACGTAGAGGACGATCACGTCCACCGTCGAGTTGTTGAGCGTGTAGGTGCCCAGGCCAGCCAGGACCAGGATGCCGGCGTAGAGCAGCGGGCGGGGGATCGCCAGCAGGCGGACCCAGAGGCCGACCAAGGGGAGGTTCAGGACCAGCAGCATCGTGTTGCCGATGTAGAGGCTGGCGATCAGGCCCCAGACCAGGTTGGGGTCGCTGTCGAAGAGCTGGGCGCCGGGTTGGAGGCCGTAGCGCTGGAAGGCGACGAGCAGGATCGCGGCGGTGGCCGAGGTCGGCAGGCCGAGGGTCAGCAATGGGACCAGGACGCCGGCGGCCGAAGCGTTGTTGGCCGCTTCCGGCCCGGCGACGCCCTCGATCGCCCCCTTGCCGAACTCCTCCGGGTGGCGGCTGAGGCGCTTCTCCAGCGAATAGGAGAGGAAGGTCGGGATCTCGGCCCCGCCCGCGGGCAGGCTGCCGATCGGGAAGCCGAGCGCCGTGCCGCGCAGCCACGGCTTCCAGGACCGCCGCCACTCGTCGCGGGTCATCCAGATCGAGCCCTTGATGGGGGTCACGGCGTCCGTATCCTGGCGCAGGCGGGAGGCGATCCAGAGCGTCTCGCCGACCGCGAACAGGCCGACGGCGACGGTCACGACGTCGATGCCGTTGCGGAGCTGGGGGATGCCGAAGGTGAAGCGGGCCTGGCCCGTCATCTCGTCGATCCCGACCAGGCCGAGGGCCAGGCCGAGGAAGAGGGCCAGGAAGCCCCGGGCCAGCGATCCGCCGAGCAATGCGGTGATGGTGCTGAAGGCGAGGACGATCAGGGCCAGGTATTCGGCCTCGCCAAAATTGAGGGCCACCTCGACCATGATCGGGGCGATCAGGGTCAGGCCTATCGTGCCGATCGTGCCCGCCACGAACGAACCGATCGCGGCCGTCGCCAGGGCGGCGGCGCCCCGGCCCCGCTTGGCCATCTGGTTGCCTTCCAGGGCCGTGATGATGGACGCGGACTCGCCCGGGGTGTTGAGCAGGATCGAGGTCGTCGAGCCGCCGTACATGCCGCCGTAGTAGATACCGGCGAACATGATGAAGGCGCTGACCGGCTCCAAATCGTAGGTGACCGGAAGGAGGAGGGCCACGGTCAAGGCCGGGCCGATGCCGGGCAAAACACCGACCGCCGTGCCCAGAAAAACGCCGAGCAGCGCCCAGCCGAGGTTCTGAGGCGTCAGGGCGACGCCGAACCCGTTCATCAGGTCACCGAAGGCGCCCACGCTAGAGAATCCCTTCGAGCCAGCCGGCTGGCAGGCGCAGCGAGAGACCGGCGGTGAACAGGAACCATGTCCCCAGGGCGATGCCGGCGCCGCAGGCGAGGTCGCGGGCGATCTTCCGGCTGCCCATCCCGAAGGCGGCGATGACGAAGAGCGCCATGCTGGCGACCACATAGCCGCCGCGTTCGAGCAGGATGAGGTAGGCGAGGAGGGCGGCCGCGATCAGGCCGAGGGCGACCCAGTCGGTCGGCAGGGAGAGGTCGACGTCCTCGGCGTCGTCGGCGGGCCTGGTGTCCCGGCCGCGCAGGGCGTCGAGCGCGAGCCAGGCGCCGGTACCGATCAGACCCCAACCGACGATGGTCGGGATGACCCGGGGCCCGACCCGGGCGTAGGTCCGGATGACGCGGATCTCGCCCGTCTCGCGCAGCATCCAGACTCCGAGGGCAACCGCCGCCGCGGCGACTAGCAACTCCGCGACCAGGGCGCCGCGTGACCCGGTATCCGCTTCTGGCACGGACGCCGGCCGGGGGTCGAAGCTGGTGCCTGTATCAATGTGGTCATCGGTCGCCGGCACGGTGAATCCTCCAGCTCGTCCGGACGCTGGTGGTCGT
>JBBJOE010000246.1:0-4913 GCA_037721765.1 Thermomicrobiales bacterium | reverse complement strand
GCCCCGGACCATCAGCTTGCGGGTCGCGAAGAACAAGGCCAGCACGGGCAGGACATAGAGGACGCCCATCGCGGCCACGATCTCGTAGCGGACCTCCATATAGCTGCCCTCGCCCCGGGCGGCGCGATAGAAGGCGAACGGGACGGTGAAGAAGCCGGGCTCATCGACCAGGATGATCACCATCAGGACCTCGGCCCAGGCGCTCAGGAACGAGAGCCCGGCCGCGACGCCGAGCCCGGGACGGGCGACCGGCAGCAGGATCTCGAACCAGGCCCGCAGCTTGGTCCGCCCGTCGATCCAGGCCGCCTCCTCCAGGTAGCGGGGTACCGCGTCGAAGAAGCCCTTCATCATCCAGGTCAGGAACGGCAACTCGATCGCGGTGTGGACCAGGACGAGCCCGAGATAGGAATTGCGAAGTCCGAGTTCGCGGGCCAGGCCGTAGATCGGCACCATCGTCGCCGAGAGGGGCATGGTCTGGAGCAGGAGGACGGAGTAGCTGAACCAGTCCTTGCGCCGGAACGAGAGGCGGGAGAGGGAGTACCCGGCCAGGGCGACGGTGAGGACGGTCAGGACCATGGTCGCGGTCGAGACGATCAGGCTGTTGCGGAGGGCGGTCCCAAAGGCGAACCGCTCGAAGACGGCGCTGAAGTTCGACAGCGTCGGGTCCTCCGGCCACCGGATGTACGCTTCGGCCCGGCTGTCGATCGCCGCCAGGACCAACCAGACGAACGGGGCCATGAAGAAGACGATCGCCAGGGCGAACGCGATATGGACCAGGACCCACTCGACGGGTCCGCCGCCCGGGCGCTTCCGCGCGGTGGTGCGGGACCCGGTCCTCGCCCGGGGGAGGACATCGGCCACGGACGGCGCCGCGCCGGCCACCGGTGAGGCCGGTCCGGCGACGGCGCGCGCGGTGGTCGTCTGGTCGGTGGCACTCATGGGGACCCCGTCATGGCATCAGACCTTCGGCCGGGAGACGCGAAGGTAGAACCCGGCGAAGGCGAAGTTGATCGCCAGCATCACGACGGCGATCGTCGAGCCGTAGGCGATGTCGTAGTCCCGGAAGGCCTGGTGGTAGGCGTAGAGGGCGATCGTCTCGGTCTGGTTACCGGGGCCGCCGTTGGTCAGGGTCTGGATCAGGATGAAGGTGCCGAAGGTCGACATGGTCACCGAGAGGAGGACCAGGACGGCGATGTGGCGGAGGTTTGGCAGGGTATGGTCCCAGAACCGGCGAGCGGCCCCGGCTCCGTCGATCCGGGCCGCCTCGTAGACCTGGGCCGGGATGGTCCGCAGCGCGCCGAGGAAGATCAGCATGGCGAAGGCGGTGCCGCGCCAGATATTGACGATGATGACGGAGAGCATCGGGTACTCGCCGAGCCAGTTGACGGGGGCGATGCCCAGCCACTTGAGCACCTCGTTCAGGGAACCGTAGTAGAAGTCGAACATCGCCACCCATTGGAACCCGGCGATCACCGAGGGGTTGACCCAGGCCAGCAGCACCGCCGCATAGACCAGTGGCGTCAGGCGATAGCGACGATTTTCGGCGTGGTCGAGGAGCAGGGCCAGGGCCAGTCCGAGCAGGAACTGGCCGATCATCGCCGACCCGACGACGAAGGCCAGCGAGTTGAGCAGCACCTGACCGAGGTCGGGATCACTGAACAGCTTCCGGTAGTTCTCCAGCCCGACGAACCGCGGATTGCGGGCGGCGGTCCCCAGGAGGGCCCGGTTGGTGAGACTGGCGTAGACCGCCCACCCGGCCGGGGCAACGAAGAACAGGGCCAGCAGGACGGCAGCCGGGCTCAGCCCGGCGACGTAAGCCCGATTCCGACGCCACGGTGTGGACCGGCCCCGCCGGGGTGGCGCGGGCGTCTGGGACGCCCCGGGCGGGGCGATCGGGACCGTGCTCATCGTCCCGATCCCCGAGTCACGGGACACCCCGTCACGAGGGTTCGGGCAGCATCGTCGAGTGCGAGTAGGTCGCCCGGGTGCCGGACGATCGGGCACGGGAGTCCCGGCCTCCCGCCCACGACCGTCGTGGACGGGAGGCCGGATACCGGCGGGCACATCAAGGCGTCGTCGGGCACAGCACGCTGGGTCACGCGGTGACCGACACCACGTTTTCCTCGCCCAATTCTCTCTGCATCGCTTCGAGGAAGTCGGCGGAAGCCTCGGCCGCGGTCGCGTCACCGGCGGCGACCGCGCCGGTCACCGACTGGACCACCCCACCGACGTCGTTGAGCCGGGCGTCGTTCGGGAGGAACACGGCCGATTCCAGCGATTCGGTCGCCGCGACCAGGTAGGCGTTCGCCTGGAAGTCCGGCAGCGCGGCCGCATCGGTCCGGGCGACCGGGTGCGGGTCCTCCAAGTTCAGCGCGGCGGTGATCTCCGGCGTGTTGAAAGCTTTGATGAACTCCCAGGCCAGGTCCTTGTTCTGGCTGGCGGCATTGATGTACCAGACGGTCCCCGGCCCACCGATGGTCAGGCTGGGCCCGCCGTCCTCGGTCGGGAAGAGCAGGTAGCCGATGTTGTCCAGCTCGATGTCGCCCGCCGCGGCGGCGGTCTGGTAGCCGCCGTACACCCATCCACCCTCGAACAGGAGGGCCACCCGGCCGCTGCCCATCCCCTCCCGCATCGGCTTCCAGGGCTGGGCGGTCGTGAGGATCTCGGCCGGGACCACCTCGGCGGTCTGCCAGGCCCGCTCGTAGTAGGCCAGGGCCTTATCGATCGCCGGGCTGGCCCCGATCCACTTGCCGGCCTCGTCCTGCATCGCGCCGCCGTAGCCGAAGAGGACGGGGGCGAAGCCGTGGGCGGTGGTGCCGCCCTCACCGGCGGTGCCGGCGTAGAGGGCGTAGGGCAGGACATCCTCGAGACCGGCATCTTTGATCGCCGTTGCCGCTTCCAAGATGCCGGCGATGTTGGCGGGCTCCCAGTCTCGGCCGAGGCCGACCTGCTCGAAGATGTCGCGCCGGAAATAGAGGAACCGGGTGTCGAGGCCATAGGGGATGGCCCAGACGCTGTCGCCGTAGGTCACTCCTCCCTTGACCGCCTCGGGGTACTGGCTCTCCCAATCGGCCCACTCGGCAACGTAGGCGTCGAGCGGCTCGATGTAGCCGGCGTCGGCCAGGGCACCGATCCGGTCCCCGCCGATATGGATCACGTCCGGTCCCTCGCCGGAGTCGAGGGCCAGCAGGAGTTGGGTGGTGTAGTCGCCGCCGGCCACCTGGCGCAAGTCGATCTCGACCGTCGCGTCGGGATTGGCCTCCTCGACGGCCGCCTTCGCCTGCTCGACGTACTTGGGCTTGGCCCCCAGCTCGTCGGCATAGCCGACGGTGATGGTGCCCGACAGGCCGCCCTGGAGCATCGGGAAGGACCGGCGCGCGGCACCCGACGGCCCGGCGATCGCGGGCCGGGTGGCCGACGTCGCGAGTCCGGCCGCTATGGCGAGCCCGCTCCCCGCGACCAGCGTTCGCCTCGTTACCTTGCTTCGCAACGGTGATGTCACGGTCACCCTCCTTGGCGTACCAGAGCGGTCGCGACGCCAGATAGCGGCGCGAGTGCTTCGCGGCTGGCGCGAGAACGCGGTCCTCGGACCGTTGGTCGGGACGCCGGTTCTCACCCCCGACAACGGTAGTCAGGAGAGACGCGAGCGCGTGTTAACAGATTATCACAGCCACTTTAAGGTCTGGTGGTGGACACGGGGGTCAGCTTGACCGGCGCCGCCAGGCGTACCAGGCGACCCCCAAAACCAAGCCGGCGCCGACGGCATACGTGAGGTAAGAGGCGTAGCGTTCGACGACCCGCCACCGGTCGCCGAGGTACCAGCCGAGGCCGATCAGGGCCGAGTTCCAGACTAGACTGCCGGCCGTGGTAAAGATCGCGAACCTGACGGCGGTGATCTCCCGGAAACCGGCCGGGATCGCGACGGCGCCGCGGACCAGCGGGATCAGCGGGCCGAACAGCGCGGCGAGGGAACCGTGCCGGTCGAACCAGCCGCCGGCGCGGTCGAGACCGTCCTCACTGAGCCGGAGCCACTTGCCGTGACGCCGGATCAGGGCCCGGACGCGGTCCTCCCCGAGTGTGGCCGCGACGGCGTAGAGGATCATGGCTCCGGCCGTCGACCCGGCGGTGGCGGCGGCGATGGTCGCCGGAAGCCAGAACCGGCCCTCGCTACTGAGGAAGCCCGCCAGGGGTAGGATGGCCTCAGAGGGGATCGGGGGGAAGACGTGCTCCAGGGCCAGCAGGAACGCGATCCCGGCGTAGCCCATCCGCTCGATGACCGTGGTGATCAGGTCACCGATCTCCGACAGGATGCTCATCGGGGCACCGCCCCGTCCCTGGTCCGATCGGGGATGGCCCGGGCCGCGGGGATGTCCCCGGTCGGCGGCGATCGGACGACGCTCGCCATGATCACGATCTCGACCGACCCGGTCGGGCAAGCGGACCACATGCCCCGACCGGCGGACCTGGCGGCGGTCTCCGCCGCGTCGAGGCGGTCAGCGTAGGACGTGTCGGGCGGATAGGCCCGGGCCTCGGCCGCGCCAGCGGCCACGATCGCCTCGTTGATCAGGGTCCAGCTGCCGTCCGGACCAACGGTCCAGACGGAGCGGAGCAGCCGGTCGAACGGGTCGCGGTCGGAGACGTCGCGTTCGAGGGCGATGATCGCGCCGGCCGGGACGAGGGAGGCGGTGAGTCGCGAAGCTTCGTCGCCGAAGCACTCCGCGTCACGGTACGGGCCGCTGACCTCCGGCGTGTCGATGCCGGTCATCCGGACCAGGTCGACCCCGCCGTCGATCCGCACCCGCAGGGTATCGCCGTCGACCACGGCGATCACCTCGGCCCCCTCCACGATGCCGCTCACAGGACCGTTCTCCTCCGAACCGCCGCGACCGGCGTCGCGGGGCGCCGCCAGCACA
>JBBJOE010000245.1:0-4921 GCA_037721765.1 Thermomicrobiales bacterium | reverse complement strand
GTCCCCCGTCCCCCGTCCCCCGTCCCCCGTCCCCCGTCCCCCGTCCCCCGTCCCCTAACGACTTTCGTCTACCGACTACCGACTCCCGACTCCGTTTCCCGTGAACCTTTTCGCGCTCCACGGCAACAGAGAGAGTAGCCATGGATGATGCCCGACTCCTCACCGATGCCAATGCCGGCGACGACGCGGCCCTCCGGGCCCTGTTCGAGCGGCACGCCCCATGGCTGGCGATCCGTCTGGGCCGGGACCTGCCGGTCGAGGCCGTCGAGGACGTGATGCAGGAGACCTTCATCGCCGTCTGGCGCGGCGCCGCGGCCTACCGGGGCGGCCCGGACGCGGGCGGCTGGGTCTGGGGCATCGCCCGGCGTCAGGCGGCGATGTGGTACCGGGAGCGGGGACGTCGCCCCGAAACGACCCTCTTGGACGAATCGTTCGCCGATGGGCGCGACATCGCCGCCACGGCCGCCGGGGAGATCGACATGGAACGCGCCATCGCCACCCTCGGCCCCGCCGGGTCAGCAGACCGGGAGACCGCGCGGATGATCTTCGTCGACGATCGCCCGATCGCCGAGGTGGCCGAACGCCTCGGTGTCCCCGAGGGAACCGTCAAGAGCCGGGTCCACCGCACCCGCCGCCTCCTCCAGGCTGCCCTGCGTCCGGCCCAGGAGAGCCAGCGATGAGAGACCCCACGACCGACCGCACCCCCTCCCCCGACCCGACGCCCACCCCCACCGGCCAGGAAGCTCGCCGGGGCGGCCCACCGGGCATCGATCTGAACCGGGTCTGGCTCGGCGTCACCGCCGTGGTCTGGTCCCGGCCGGTCGGGCCGGTCGAGCGCCTGCTCGGTCGCCTGCTCGGCTCCCGCGGCGCCGCCCGGGCCCTGCTGACGACACCGTCCCTGGCCCTCTCCTGGGTGCTGGCCAGCGTGGCCATCCTCGGCCTCGGGATCCTGGCCACCCAGGCGTCGGAACAGGGCACCCCCTGGTTCGCCCTGGTGGCACCGGCCGTCGCCGCGATCGCGATCGCCCATGCCTACGGACCCGGCATCGATCCCGCCTTCGAGCTGAGCCAGACGATGGTCGTCTCCGACCGGGTGATCCTGCTCTCCCGGGGTACGATCGTCTTCACCCTCAACGCCGTCCTGACCCTGCTTGCCTCCTTCCTGGTCCCGGCGACGTCGGTCGTCGCCTGGTCCTGGCTGGTGCCGATGGCGGCCGTGTCCTCCCTGGCACTCGCCGTCTCGGTCGCGAGCCAATCACCCAACCTGGGGGTGGCGGTGGCGATCGCCACCTGGTTCGGGTTCGTGATCGCCCTCGGCGACACCCGGACCCGAGACTTCGACGCCGTCCTGGCCGGCTCGGTCATGCCGGTCTACATCGTGGCGACGGTAGCGTTCATCGCGGTCACGCTCTATACGACGAGCGGACCACGCGCGGAGGTACGACGGTGGCAATGACGGTCGAGACGCCCACACGACACCAGAACGGACTCGACTCGGCCCCGGGGACCAATGGCCTCCCGGCCCCGCCCCGCCCGGCCGCCGGTCCGCCCCGGATCGTGGCCCGCCGGATCGGCCAGCGCCTGGGCCGGACGACGGTGCTGGAGAACATCGACCTCACGATCGGGACCGGGGTCTTCGGCCTGCTGGGACCGAACGGGGCCGGCAAGACGACCCTGCTCCGCACCCTGGCGACCGTCCTCACCCCCACCTCGGGCGAACTGCGCCTGCTCGGCTTCGATCCCCTCGACGGCGGCGAGCGCCGGGCGATGCGCCGCCGCCTCGGCTACCTGCCGCAGAACCTGGGCTACTACCCCAACTTCACCGTCGCCGAGTTCGTCGAGTACTTCGCCTTACTCAAGGAGGTCCCGGCCGCCAGGATCGACAAGGCCGTCGCCACCGCGATCAACCGGGTCGAACTCGACGACAGGGCCCGCTCCAAGTTGAAGACCCTCTCCGGCGGCATGCTGCGCCGGGTCGGCATCGCCCAGGCCATCGTCAACGAGCCGGACCTGCTGCTCCTCGACGAGCCGACCACCGGCCTCGACCCCGAGCAGCGAGTCGGCTTCCGCCACCTGCTGCGAGAGTTCGGCGAGCGGGGCACCGTGGTCGTCAGCACCCACCTGGTCGAGGATGTCGGGGTCGCCTGCTCCGAGGTCGCGGTGATGAATAGGGGCGCCATCGTCTTCCACGGCACCCCGGCCGACCTGACCGCCGCCGACGACGGGACCGCCGCCGGCGACTCGGCCCTGGAGCGCGGCTACTCCCGCATCTTGCGGCAGGCCCGCCAGTGATCTCCCTCCTGATCGACGTCCCGGCCCCGCTCCCCGCCCGGGCCGGCCTCGACGCGGTACTGGGTCTCCTCCGAGACCTCCCGGGCGACATCGCCTTCGCGGCCGCCCTCGGCGCCATGATCGCCGTCGTCGTGCCCCTGGGCGGTCGCCCCGGCCTGGCGCTGTGGGACCGCGTCATCCCCTATCCCGGCGATCCCGGCACGCGGGCCAGGGTTGGGGCCGACGAGACCGACCGCCGGTCAATCGAGCCGCCGGCACCGATCGACCTCCCGTCCGATGGGCGAATGACGCCCGCCGCCCCGGCGTTCAGCGGTGCTCGGCCCGGCCCCCACCCCGGGACCGACCAGCGACCCGAGGCCGCGTAACGACCGGCCATTCCCAATCTAGATCTCCCCACCCCGCCGGCTCCCGTCGCCGGTGATGACTCATCACGGGGGCGTTACTGCCGATTCCCCCCACCTGGGCCGTATCCCGATCACCGCGGGTCTTCCTCACGACGAAAGGTCATACGCACCATGGCAAGTACGGCGGCACCGTTCGGCGGTATCCGACGACGGTCGAAAGCGAGGGGGGCGCCGCACCTCGTCGATCTGGAGTTCCGGCGCGGCGCGACGATGTGGCTTATCACGGTCGGCCTCGTCGCGCTGTACTTCGCGCTGCGGGACCAGTTGTCTACCCCGATCGCGATCTGGCCCGAGGAGGTGGTATCCCTGCGGGACGCGGTGGCCTTCCTCGGCCCGCTCTTCGCCGGCGCGGCGGCCTGGATGGCCTCGCGGGACCACCGTCGCGGTGCCAACGAACTGCTCGGCACGACCCCGCTGCCGGCCGCGGCGCGACGGGTCTCCACCTGGGCCGGGTCGGCCATCGCGGCCGCCATGACCTACGCGGTCCTGGTGATCCCGGTCATGGTCGTCACATCGACCCGGGCGACCTGGGGTGGGCCGGAATGGTGGCCCGTCATCGTCGGCCTGACGGCGATGATTGCCCACACCGCCCTCGGCTTCGCGTTCGGGACCTGGTTCCCGAGCCGGTTCATCGCCCCGGTCCTCGCGGCGCTCCTGTTCCTGGGCCAGATCTACGTGGGCACCGTCGCCGGCAACGGCCTGACCATCCTGACCATCGTCGCCCAGCTCGACAACCTGTTCGGCGAATGGCGCTACCTCTCCCCCATCGCCGAGACCTCCCGCGATGTCTCCTACGGGATCTGGCCAGCCGTGGGGATGTGGCAGGCGCTGTGGTTCCTGGGCGGTGCCGGGGTGATGCTCTCTCTCGCCGCCATGCGGCCCCGGCCGACGCCCGGCGCGGGCCTGGCGCTGGTGGCCAGCCTGGCCGTCTCCCTCGGCGGCGCGACCGCGGTGGTCCAGCGCACGTCGACTGACCCGTTCTCATCTGCCTTCGACGACCACATGATGGCGAACCCCGCGGCCGCCTGGGAGCCGGCCTGCGCGGGGAGCCAGATCGCGGTCTGTGTCCACCCGGCCTACGAGCCGTGGTTGGATGAACTCGCGACACGGGTCGACCGGGTGGTGGCTCCCATCGCCGGCCGGCCGGGGGTACCGACCACCATCCTCCAGGACGATCCCACGAGTTCATTCGGCATGGCGGCCGGGACCCCACCGCAGGAGACCGTCAGGATCTGGCTCCACAGTGACGCGGACTGGGTCCTCGACAACGCGGTCATATCTACGGCCTACGCGATCATCCAACCCAACGTATTCACGAGCGCCGGACCCGTGGGCCCGGAGCAGGGGTTGGTGGCCCAGGAGGTCATCTCGCGGTGGCTGCTCGCCCAGGCCGGCGATGCGACAGTCCAAGTCGGCTTCACCCACGGCGGACACCCTGACCAGATCGCTCCCTACGTCTCCCGGTTCGCCGCGCTACCCCCCTCCGCCCAGCAGGCATGGTTCGACGCCCATTTTGCCGATCTGCTCGCCGGCCGATTGACCCTGGCCGACCTGCCGTGAGGCGGTCCACGGGTGTCATGTCCGGAGGATCGCGTTTGGACTTGACCGCGTCGGTCCGGTGAGCGACCAACTTCGGATCGGTACGGGAATGGTGGGAGACGGATGGTGAGTACATCGAGTTCGACGAGGACTCCGGCCAACATTTCGACACGTACAATTGTGAGGTCCGACTGGGCATCTCGCCGGTTGGTCGACCTGGAGTTCCGGCGCGGCGCGGCCATGTGGCTGATCCCGCTGGCTCTCATCCCCCTCTGGTTCATCCTCCGGAATGACTTCACGACCCCGGTTTCCCTCTGGGTCGAGACGAGTGTGACGATCCGGACGGCGCTCAACTATCTTGGCCCCTTCTTCGGCGGGGCCGCGGCCTGGGTCGCGGCTCGAGAACACCGCCGGGGCGCCGGTGAACTCCTGGCGACCACCCCCCTGCCCGGCCCCGGCGGTGGGTGGCGACCTGGGCCGGGACGGCCCTGGCGGCCCTGCTCACCGGACTGGTCGTCGCCGTCCCCCTGATGACCCTGACCGCCTCCCGCGCCACCTGGGGCGGGCCCGAGTGGTGGCCCATCATCGTCGGTCTCTCGGCGATGGTCGCCCATACCGCCGTCGGCTTCGCCTCCGGGGCCTGGTTCCCGAGCCGCTTCACCGCCCCGGTGATGACCGTCCTCCTC
>JBBJOE010000244.1:0-4935 GCA_037721765.1 Thermomicrobiales bacterium | reverse complement strand
GGGCGGGGGGTTCCACCCCCCAAAACACCACCCCACACCGGCGCGTGGCCCGGGCAACCCGCGGGCCCATCGTCCGTTTTCCATGAAGGCCACTCCGATCGATCGAACGGCGGTCCGGTCGCTAGGACGGGGTCATGCCTCGATCCGTCGCGGGGTTCGCGCTCATGGCTCGCTCCAGCGCGTCGCGAATCAATCCGAAGTCGCCCGCGTCGACCTCGTGCAGGTTGCCCTGGAAGGCGAGGGTCCAATGCTCCGGCGGCCACTTTCGGGCGTAGGTCATCTGCCGGGCGATCGGTTCGGCCGCGACCCAGTCTTCGGCCGCCGCGATGACGTCCGGTTCGATCCGCACCCGATAGGGGTAATCCTCGTCGGCCCGCTTTAAGTTGAGGCTCTGCCAGATCGGGGTGTGGTCCTCGAAGCACGCGCTCGTCACCCGGGCGGTGGCGGCGAAGGCTTTATAGCCGGTGACGTAGTAGGCGATGCCGTCGCCGGGGGCCATCCGCTCGGCCTTCTTGCGGTGCCGGGACTTGATTCCCTGTAGCGAGAAGCCGAGCGCGGCGGTCCGGGCCACGTTGTCCGGCGATCCGACGAGGACCCAGTAGCGCGGTGAAGGCTCGCCTGCCGGTGTTGGCACGTCAGTGGTCATCGGAGACGCTCCTCGGGCGGGACGACGGGGAGTATGTCACGGAGATGGAATCGTTCGGTCTCCATTGATCGGGATCGCGGACCGCTGCTTGCCGGGGCGGCATGACGGGGGGGATACTGACGGACCGTTCCTGGTCAAGACCGGACCGGTGACGGCGAGAGTCCCATCTCGTAGGCACGCGCGGGGGGCACCCGATGGCGATCGCGACGGCCACCGACGACCTGATCAACCGTCTCCGGCGCATCGTCGGGCCCGGCGGTGTACACCATCGGCCGGCTGATCTGATGGTCTACGAATACGACGGCTCGGTCGAAGGGGCGGTCGACACGGCCCGGCCCCTGGCGGTGACCCTCCCGACTTCGACCGAGCAGGTCGCCGCGATCGTCCGCGTGGCCCGCGACGCCAATGTACCCGTCACCGCCCGGGGCGCGGGCACCGGGCTCTCCGGCGGCGCCGTGGCTCGCGAGGGCGGCATCATCATCGCCCTGACCCGCATGGACCGGGTCCTGGAGATCGACCCGATCGACCGGACGGCCCTGGTCGAACCGGGCGTGATCAACCTGGAATTGTCCGAACAGACCTTGCCGGGTGGCCACTTCTTCGCCCCGGACCCCTCAAGCCAGAAGGCCTGCACCATCGGAGGCAACGTCGCCGAGAACTCCGGCGGTCCCCACTGCCTCAAGTACGGCGTCACGACGAACCACATCATCGGCCTGGAGGTCGTCCTGCCGGACGGCCGCATCGCCTGGGTCGGGGGCAAGGCGGTCGACCGGCCGGGGTACGACCTGACCGGCGCCATGGTCGGCTCGGAAGGCATGCTGGGCATCGTCACCAAGGCCCTCGTCCGCCTCACCCCGGTCCCCGCCGCCACGGTCGTCATGCTGGCAGCGTTCGCCGATATCGATTCCGCCTCCCAGGCCGTGACGCGCATCATCGGCGCCGGTATCCTGCCGGCCGCGCTGGAGATGATGGATGCCCTGACGATCCAGGCGGTCGAGCCCACGTACCACGCCGGGTATCCACTCGATGCCGGGGCCGTGCTGCTGGTAGAGATCGACGGCCAGGCCGACGACGTGGCCGAGACGCGGGACGATATTGACCGCATCTGCCGGGAGTGCCTGGCCAGCACGGTCAGGATCGCCGACTCCCCGGACGAGCGGGCGACGCTCTGGAAGGGTCGCAAGATGGCCCTGGCGGCGATGGGTCGCCTGGCCCCCAACTACTACCTCCACGACACCGTGGTGCCCCGCTCGAAGTTGCCGGCGACCTTGGCACATGTCCGGCAAGTCTCGGCCGACTACCGGCTGCCGATCGCCAACGTCTTCCACGCCGGTGATGGCAACCTGCACCCGCTGATGCTCTTCGACCGACGCGAAACGGGCGTGGTCGAGCGCGTGCTGGCGGCCAGCCACGAGCTGATCCACCATTGCGTCGAACTCGGCGGCGCGCTTTCCGGGGAACACGGTATCGGCTCGGAGAAGCGAGAATACATGTCGCTGGTCTACAGCGGGGAGGACCTCGCGGCGATGGCCGGGCTGAAGAACAGCTTCGATCCACGGGGCTGCTTCAATCCCGAGAAGATGTTTCCGACCGGCTACCGGTGCGGCGAGGTCCGGGCCCTGGAGCGGAAATTGATGGACCAACGGCTGGGCATCTATGCCGTCTGAATCGATGGTGAACGCGCGGGCCGTCACCCCGGCCGACCGCGGCGATCTTTCGATCGATGGCGTCCCGGTCGGGCCCGTGGTGGCCCCGGAGGACCCCGATGCCCTGGCCGAGGCCCTCGATGACGCCCGCGCCGCGGGCAGGGCCGTCTTTCCGGTGGGCGGCGGCACGTCGCTCGGGCTGGGCAACATCCCCCGCCGGGAGGGCATCGCCCTCTCGACCCTGCGCCTGGACCGCGTCCTCGACTACGAGCCGGCCGACCTGGTCATATCGGTCGAGGCCGGCATCACCCTGGCCGCCCTCCAGCGCGTCCTGGCGGAGAACGGCCAATGGCTGCCGGTCGAGACGCCCTGGCCGGAACGGTCGACACTGGGGGGGATGATCGCCACGGCCCGGGCGGGCCCGCGGCGCCACGGATCAGGCACCCTGCGTGACCTCCTGATCGGGATGGCCGTGGCCCACCCGGGTGGAACCGTGACCCGCTCGGGCGGGATGGTGGTCAAGAACGTCTCCGGGTTCGACATGCCACGCCTGTATCACGGCTCGCTCGGGACGCTCGGGGTGGTCGTCTCGGCGAACTTGAAGGTCTTGCCGCTGCCCAGGGCCGGGGCGACGGTGATCATCGAGGCCGGCGATCTGGCCAGCGCGGGCGCGCTGATCGACCGGTTGAGAACGGTGGGGCCAGACGCCGTCGCCTTCGAAGCCAGCCTGGAGGACGACCATTGGCGGGTCGCCATCCGATTCGAGGGGAGGGGAGGCGGGGTCGACCGGCTCGTCAGCCAGCTCGTGGCGACCATCAGCGCCCCGTCCCGCGTCCTCATGAACGGCGACGGCAAGGCGTGGTGGCAAGGCGCGATCGACGCATCCTCAGACGGTCCAAGCGACGCGTTAGAGACCGTCTCGGGCGTTCGGCCCCGTGAGGCGATGGCCCTGGTGAGCCGCGTCCTGGACCGCTGCCTGGCGGAATCGATCGTTCCCGAGGCGATCCGGGTTTCCCCCGGCGTCGGCACGGTCGCGATGCGCTGCCGCATCAACGACGGCGGGGAAGACGCCGCGGTCCGGCTCATCGGGGCTCTCCGGTCCGGGTCGGATCACACGGTCGTCCGCTCGGCCCCGGTTTGGGTCAAGCGACGGGTCGATGTCTGGGGGCCGGAACCGGAGACGATCGATGTTCAGCGATCCCTGAAGCGGCACTTTGACCCGGACGGGGTGTTGAACCCCGGTCGATTCATCGGCCGGATCTAGAGAAGCCGTCGGGCGATCGACGCCCGCGAGAGAGGACACGGATTTCCCATGTCGGTCGCCTCCATCGCCGATCTCCCGGTCACGCGCGGGTATTCTGGACCGGACCAACCAGATCCCGACCTGCTGCGGGCCTGCGTCCACTGCGGGATGTGCCTCCCGTCCTGCCCGACCTACCGGATGACTGGCCAGGAGGCGTCCTCGCCCCGGGGTCGCCTCTGGATGATGTCGGCGGTCTCGGACGGCACGCTGGACCTGCTCGACCCGGCCTTCGACGAGCAGATGTACCAGTGTCTGAATTGCCGGGCCTGCGAGGCCGTCTGCCCGTCCGGCGTCCACTACGGACCGCTCGTCGAGGCGGCCCGCGCCCAGTTGGAGGCGCATCGGCCCCGTCCGCCCTGGCAGCGCGCCGCCAGGGAGGTGCTGATCGGGTGGCTCTTCGGCGAAGCCAACCGGATGCGCGGGGTGGTCGCGGCGACCCGGGCCTACCAGCGGACCGGTCTGCAGGGGCTCGTCCGGCGGTCGGGGCTGGCCCGGGCGGTCGGGATGGCCGACCTCGAGGAGATGCTGCCTCCAGTCGCGACCCGGTCACTGGTGCCGGGACGGGAAACCTGGCGCGCCGATGCCTCGGCCCACCGGGTGATGCTGTTCAACACCTGCATGATGGGGACGGTCTTCGCCGACGTGAACCGGGCCGCTGGCCGGGTCATGGCCCGCAATGGGTGCGACGTCGACCTCCCGGCTGGTCAGCAGTGCTGCGGGGCCCTGCACGTCCACGCCGGGATGTTGGGACCGGCCCGCGACCTGGCCCGCCGAAACATCGACGCCTTCGAGGCCGCCGGCCCCGGCGGTCAGGCCCCGATCGTGCTGACCGCCGCCGGGTGCGGTGCGGCGCTCAAGGAGTACGGGGAACTGCTCAAGGACGACCCGGACTATGCCGAGCGGGCCGGTCGGTTCAGCGCCCGGGTCCGCGACATCACCGAGTGGCTGGCTACCACCGGCATCGTGCCCCCGCGGCGACCCTACCCCATCACCGTCACTTACCAGGAGCCGTGCCACCTGGCGCACGCCCAGCGGCTGACCGCCGAACCGCGTCAGGTCCTGGCGGCGATCCCCGGGCTGCGGCTCATCGAGATGGCGGAATCGTCGCTCTGCTGCGGCAGCGCCGGGATCTACAACATCATCCGCCGCCCGATGGCCAACGACCTGGGCGATCGGAAGGCGGCCAACGCGGTCCGGACAGAGGCCGAGGTGGTCGTTACGGCAAACCCCGGCTGCGCGATGCAACTGAGGACATCCCTCGGCCGGGCCGGGTCGTCCCAACGGATCATGCACATCGTCGAGGTGCTAGACGCGGCCTACGGAGGGGAAGGGGCAACGGA
>JBBJOE010000243.1:0-4940 GCA_037721765.1 Thermomicrobiales bacterium | reverse complement strand
GTCCGGTACCCGTGCGGGACCGGTTTTGAATGGGACGCATAGGGGTTTGGGGGAACGTGTGGTGAGGTTCGCTGACCGGGACGGGTCGATCGAGGGTGGCTCCCTCGCGGCCCGGGTATTCGGGTGCGCGTGTTTGGTCCTCGTCCTGTGCGCCGCCGCGTTTAGGCCCACTGGGGCGGCCCCGGCGATCCCGGAGAGGATGTCGGCCGAACGGGCCGCCCCGGCTTGGATGCGGTCCGAGACGGCATCGCGCCTCGATGTGGGCTTCCCGGTCCTGGTCCCGGAATGGGTCCCCGCTCCCTTCGACGCGGATCCGGCGGTCAACACCTGGTCGGGCCATTATGGCCTGTACTGGGTCGTGACGGGTGGCCCGCCGACCTTCCTAGAGATCACCGGCGACGCCGGGGGCGACATCCCTGACTTCTCCTGGTACGACCGCAACGTCGAGTTGACAGTCAATGCCGATGTCGGGGGCATTCCCGCCTACCGCGACCTCACCCCGATCTACGACAACGTCTATTGGGAAGTTGATGATGTGGTCTACACGGTCAGTTCCCAGACGATGGAGGGAATGACCAGCCTGAGCGTCGCGAACGCCCTGGTGCGGATGGAGCCACCCACACCGGACCCATCGGTCGACCCTCCTTCGGTGTCCGTGGCCGAGACCGTGATGTCCGGCGACGCGCTCGACGTGGCGATCCGGGCCGGGGACGGCGCGACCCTATCGGCCGACCTGGGGACATTCTCCCGGACGGGCGAGGATTCGGTGGACGGCGTCTTCACCGAGTCGATACGGTGGGAGGCCCCCGAAGTTCAGAACGAGCGATCGGTCACCTTCACCCTGACCGACCCCGGCTCCGGTGAATGGCTCGCGGCGGCGTCGACGGTGATCCTGGCTCCGGCCGACCCGGTCCAACCGCTCGCCCTGGACTGCCCGGTCTCGGTGACCGGCGGAGGCACCGTGACGTTCACGGCGAGCGGCGGCGGGGACGTCGTGATCGAGGCCCAGACAGGCACCTTCCCGGCGATCGGTGCCAACCTCGACTTCGACGGGGCGGGGACCGCCCGGTTAGTAGGCGCCCTACCGGCGTCCGGACCGATCTCGTTCACCTGGCTAGCGCCCGAGACAGCTGGGTCCGGCGGGGCCACCCTCTACCTGTCCGGCATGAGCGGCGCCAGCGGCGACGCCTGCACGATCCAGGTCTCGGAGCAGGTCTCCGGCGCACCGGCGGCGCCAGGAGCGACCGCGACGGCTGCCTCGCCGCAGGACGGACCCGTCACCCCGGGCCCGGCGAGCCGTGACCCGACCGCCACGGCAGGACCGGGCGGCACGGACACCGGCGACCCGACCACCCAGGCGGGACGGGCGACCGCGACCCCGCGCCCGAGACAGGACACCGTGGGACCTCATGGCGACGGCACGGGCGTGGCCGGGGGCGACGATGTCTCCGGGACCTCGGATGGCGACACGACGACCACCCGCGGCCGGACGCGATACCCCACTTCCGACGGTACGGGGGGCGTCAGCTACCCTCGCTATGACGGCGTCGACACATCGGGTCCCGCCGTCGGCGGTATGATCGCCGCACCCGCGCCGACCAATGCCCCAATGCCGGATGCCCCCGCGACCCTGATGCCGACGGTGACGGCGAGCGGTATCGCCCTCGCGTCGGCCGACGGGTCCTCCGGCGCTGGCCCGGTCGCCCTGTGGCTGCTCATCGGTGGTCTGGCGGCGAGTGGCCTGGTCGCGGCGGGGACGGCCCGCGGGGTTCGGCGCCGGGTCCGCTGACCGCCTGACGGCGTGGCTAGATGATCCGTCGACCTCCGATCACCTATCCGTGCCGTTATGCTTTTACGGAGAAGAAGAATGCCCCCCCTCGCGCGAGGGGGGGCATTCTCGTATCTGTCCCGGGGGGAGGTGATGTGCAGATCAGGCGGTGATCAGGCCGCGCTCACGCAGTTCGCCGGCGGCGATCTCGCCGATGGTCCGGATGCCGCGCTCGATCTGCTCCTCGTCGGCGAAGGAGAAGGAGAGGCGGAAGGTGTTGCGGCCCCCACCGTCCACATAGCATGTGTGACCCGGCAGGAAGTCCACCCCGCGCTCGCTAGCCTGGGGAGCCATCTCGGCCGCGTCCAGGCCCTCGGGGAAGGTGGCCCAGATAAAGAAGCCGCCGTCCGGCACCGTCCAGGTCGTCCCGGCCGGCATGTGCCGCTCCAGGGAGGCCAGCATGGCGTCGCGGCGGCCCTTGTAGATGGTCTTCAGGTCGTCGATGTGGGCGGTGAGGTGGTCGGGGACCCACTCGGCGGCGACGTAGGAGCCAAACACGTTGGTCGCCCCATCGATCTTGAGGATCGAGAGCTTGGTGATGATCTCCGGCGCGGCGACCAGCCAGCCGAGACGCATCCCGGCGCCCATGATTTTGGAGAAGGTGCCCATGTACATCGTCGAGCCGCTGTCGTCCATCGAGTAGATCGTCGGGATACGCTCGCCGGCGTACCGGAGGTCGTGGTAGGCGTCGTCTTCGAAGATCAGGGTCCCGTGCTCCTGGGCCAACTCCACGATCCGGCGACGCCGGGCCTCGGTGGTCGAGACCCCCGTCGGATTCTGAAAGTTCGTGATCAGGTAGATCATCTTCGCCTGCCGGCCCTCGTCACGGAGCCGGACCAGTTCCCGCTCCAGGGCCACCACGTCGGTCCCCTCGTCGTCCACGGGCACCGGGACCGGCACGGCCCCGACATTGGCGAAGGCGCGGACTGCGCCCATCCAGGTCGGCTGTTCGGTGATCACCACGTCGCCCCAGTCGATAAGGGCGTCCAGGACGAGGGCGAGAGCCTGCGAGCCACCCGCCGTGATAATGACGTTTTCCTGGTTGGCGTCAATGCCCTGGTCCCGCTTCAGCTTGGCGATCAGGACCTCGCGCAGCTCCTCGACCCCGGCGGCGGTGCCGTACTGGAGCGCCTTCTCCCCGGCCCGTTCGAGGACCGATCTCGTCGCTTCGGCGACGGCGCCGGCCGGCAGCGATCCGGGGTCAGGAAAGCCGTAGACCAACGAGACGTGGTCCTTGCCGCGCGGCGCGACATCGAGCCGGGGCTTCGAGGGGAGGTCCTTAGCCCGTCGTGACAGGAGTGCCTTCAGATCCGGTGTGCCGCTTGGCACGGTGGTCGCCGTCATGTCCTCGTCTCCCTCGCGCGTCCTGCCGATCGAGCCTCGTGGACGGCTGCCGGGACGTGGCCGGCGCCGTCCCCGGATGGTACCAGGATGGTCGGGGTGATGATGAGTCCAAATGATGGGATAACCAATTGGGCACGGGAGCGCATCGGCCCGCGCGGCGGTGCGGATCTCCGCCAGGGCCGGTCGTTTCGGTCGAGGGGGATTGGTACACTCCAAGGGCAGACGATACCGAGGGGGCGGGGAGTCCCGCCCACCCTGCCCGTCCCGTTGCGCCGGCACCCACGGGTCGCCCTGGCCGGAGGAGGTCCCGAGTGGCCGCGGTCACGACTGAGCAGATGACGACCACACCGTACACCGGGACCGGTGTCGACGGGTTGGCTGACGACCGGGAGATATGTGATATCACGATCATCGGCGCCGGGCCGACCGGCCTGTTCGCGGCGTTCTACGCCGGACTGCGCGGTGCCAGGACGCAGGTCATCGACGCGCTGGAGGAAGCGGGCGGGGCGCTGACCGCGATCTATCCCGAAAAGTACATCTACGACGTGATCGGCTTCCCGAAGGTGCTGGCGAAGGACTTCGTCGAGCGCTGCCTCGCCCAGGCCGACCGCTCCGCCCCGATGATCCGCCTCAATGAAGAAGTCACCGAGCTGGAGCGCCTGGACGACGGAGTCATCCGCCTCGGGACGTCCCGCGGCGAGCGGTTCAGCCGAACGGTGGTGGTCTGCGCCGGGGTCGGGGCCTTCGAGCCAAAGCGCCTCACCGTGGACGGGGTCAAGGAGTTGGAGGGGCACGGGGTCCACTACTTCGCCAAGCGGGTCGAAGATTTCCGGGACAAGGACGTGGTGATCGTCGGTGGCGGCGACTCGGCCGTGGACTGGGCCGTCACGCTGGAGCCGGTCGCCCGCCACGTCACCCTGATCCACCGGTCGAAGTTCCGGGCCCACGAGGGGACCGTCGCCGAGCTGGAGGCCTCCAGCGTCGACCTCCGCTTCCCCGGCTGCGAGACCGTCGCGGTCCGGGCGGGGGACGACGGCCACCTGGCCGGCCTGACCTTCAAGGACGCCGCGGGCGAGACCCACGACGTCACGGTCCAGGAACTCATCGTGGCGATTGGCTTCGTCGCCGACCTGGGGCCGCTCAAGACCTGGGGCTTCGAGATCCAACGCAACCAGGTGGTGGTGGACCCCCTGACGATGGCGACCAACATCCCCGGTGTCTTCGCCGCCGGCGATATCGCCACCTATCAGGCCAAGTTCAAGCTGATCGCCACCGGCGCCGCCGAGGCCGTGACCGCCGTCAACCACGCCGTGACGTTCTATGACCCCAAGGCTCGCCTCGACGCCGGCCATTCGACGACGATCATGGAGAAGCGCGACCAGGTCGCGGCGGCCGCCCCGGCGAACTGACCGAACAGGGTGACTTCTCGAAATGACCGACGCCCCGGCCGATTGGCCGGGGCGTCGGTCGTTTCGGGGCGAACGGGTCAATTGCGACATCGCGCCGTCGGGACGAACCCAACACGGTCTTCGATGGTCGGGACGGGACCTTCCTTCGCGGCAACCACCACCCGACCCGTATGTAAGATTCGATCTCCGGACCCGGGAGCGCCCTTCCTTCGCCGCGGATCGACCACGAGCACAGGTCGCATCGTAGCCAACGAGCACGCGTTTCCCGTTCTCGCCGACCCTGTACGGGACGGCGCGCCGGTCAGTCGGGTCGTCGCGAAAAGGGGACCGAGCCTGGTCCTGTCGTCGTCGTGTCGCTC
>JBBJOE010000242.1:0-4943 GCA_037721765.1 Thermomicrobiales bacterium | reverse complement strand
GCCTGCCGCAGCATGATCGTCGGCTTGCGGGGCTTCTTGGCGGCCTCGGCGGCCAGGCGGGCGGCGACGCGCTCGGCGGCATGCGTGAAGGCGATCGCGGTCACCGAGTCCGGGTGGCCGACGACGATCGGCTGGCCGCTGTCACCGCCCTCGCGGACTCCCGCCTCGATCGGGATCGTGCCGAGGAGGGGGACATCGTTCTGGGCCGCGACGCGGGCCCCCCCGCCGCTGCCGAAGATGTCGTGGACCTCGCGGCAGTTGGGGCAGACGAAGCCGCTCATGTTCTCGACGATGCCGAGGATCGGCGTCTTGACCTCCTCGAACATCCGCAGGCCCTTGATCGCGTCGGCCAGGGCCACGTCCTGCGGGGTGGTCACGATCACGGCGCCGGAGATCGGGATCTTCTGGACCAGGGTCAACTGGACATCGCCGGTGCCCGGCGGCAGGTCGATCACCAGGTAGTCGAGGTCTCCCCAATCGACGTCGTTGAGGAACTGGTTGATCAGCTGGGCGACCAGCGGACCACGCCAGATCAGCGCCTTCTCGGGGTCGAGCAGGAAGCCGATGCTCATGATCCGGACGCCGTGGGCCTCCAGCGGCACGATCTTGCCGTTGCGCATCATCGGCTTGTCGTGGCGGCCCATCATCAGCGGGATGCTCGGGCCGTAGACGTCGGTGTCGAGCAGGCCGACCGAGGCCCCGGCGGCGGCCAGGGAGACGGCCAGGTTGACGGCGACGGTGGACTTGCCGACGCCGCCCTTGCCTGACGCCACGGCGATGGTGTTCTTGACGCCCTTGATCGGCTCGGCGTCGGTCCGCCCGCCGCTGCTGGCCCGGACCCGGGTCGTCCACTCGACGCTGACCCGCCCGGCTCCGGGCAGGGTGCCGACCGCCTCGCGAATCGCCGCGTCGAGCGCGGCCTGGGGGTACATCGGCGTCGGCCGCTCGGCCGTCAGCCGCACCTCGCCGCCCTCGATGACGACCGCGGTCACCATCCGCAAGGCGACGATGCTCTGGCCGGTCTCGGGCTCCAGGATCGAGCGGAGGGCCTCCGTGACCTGGGCCTCGGTGATGGACATCGTCTCGGGGGTACTCATGGGGGCCTCGGACGTGGGATGGGCGAAGGCGAGATGATCGGGGGGTGTGCCCGGACCGCGTCGTCACCCAGCGCCGGGACCTCCCGCCGAGAAACCGGCCGGGCGGGGCTTAGGTTGGGCAGGGTGACGGGGATGGGCATCGCCCCCAGTATAGCGGAGGCCGGAACCGGTCCCGGCGATTTGGCGGGCACGCCTGCCGGGGCTGTCCCGGCCGTCGCCGCTGTCCGACCCGGTGGCGAATCTTCGACCGGCCCGGACGCCATCCCGCGTCGCCGGGCACGTTCCGGCGAGGTGTCTGGGGAGCCCCTACCCGCGCCGGGACCGGCCGGACGACGCCTTGGCACCCGCGCCGCGATTCGGGCGGCGCGACGGCGCCTGTCCCTTCGCGCCGGGCGCCCCGTTGGCGGCGGCGTCGCGCTGGCGCTCATTCTGGTCCGTCGGTCCGGGCGAGCGGGAGGCCATCGGGTTGCCCGGCGGCGAACCGGGCGGCGGGGAGTCGGCGGACCCGGTCGCCAGGGCCCCGCCGGGCGCGAGGTCCGTCCGCCAGATGCTCTCGATCACCGGGATCGCGGCCGCCAGCGGCAGGGCCAGGATCACCCCGATGATGCCGAGCAGTTGGCCGCCGACCAGCACCGCGACCAGGATCGCGAACGACGAGATCTGGAGGGTGTTGCCGAAGATCCTCGGCACGATCACGTAGTTCTCGATCTGCTGGTAGACCATGTAGAGCGCGAACACGATCACCGCCGTCGTGATCCCGCCGGACGGCCCGGTGAGGGCCAGGAGGACCGCCGGGACCGTCGCGATCAGGACCCCGGCGATGGGGATCGCGTCGGCGAAGGCGGCAATCAGGGCCAGGAACAACGGCTGTGGCACGTCGAGCACGGTCAGCACGATGAAGACGAAGACCGCGAAGAGGGTCGAGGTAATCGCCTGTCCGGTCACGTAGCCAGAGATGACCCGTCCGATCTCCGGCAGGGCCCGGCGGACCTTGGCCTTCTGCTTGGCGGGCAGGTAGCGAGCGATCCAGTCGTAGATGCGCTCGCCATCGACCAAGATGTAGATCGCCAGCACGAGCAGGATGACGAGGTTGGCGATCCCCGCGACCAGGCTGGACCCGACGCTGAGGAAGCGGGAGAAGATCGCGCTCGGGTTTGGCCCCGTCCCCCCCTCGGTGGCGCTCTCGATCTGTTCGTCGATGGCCTCGTTGTCGTCGGCGATCGAACGGAGGTCTTCCACATAGCCATCGAAGTCGGCGGCAAACAATCGACCCTGATCGATCAGCGGCGGGATCAACAGCGTCAGGACCAAAGCGAAGATGCCGACCAGGGTCACGATGATCACCGCGACGGCGCCGACGCGCGGCAGGCCCCGGTTGGTCAGCCGGATCACCAGCGGGTTGAGGGCGATGGCGAGGAGAAACGCGATGAAGACCAGCAGGATCGTGGTCCGGAGCTGGATCAGGAGCAAGATCACGCCGATGGCGACCACGACGCGGACGATGGTCCGGACCGGGATCTCGACCCGGGAGATGACGACCGTCCGGCGCGAATCATCCTCTGGTTCGGGGGGGAGCGCGGTCGCGGCCGCCGAGACCAGGGTCACCCCCGGGACCGGACCGTGGGTCCGGACGACCGCCGCCCCGGCCTTCGCACCGGCCTCGGCCCCAGCTTCCGCCCCGGCGTCTGCCCCGGCCTCTGCCCCGGCTTCCGCCCCGGCCACCGCACCAACCACCGCCCCGACGCGCGCGGCGCCTTCCGAGCCCAGGACATCTCCCGCACCTGGAGTCTGGTTTGCCGCTTCGCCACGCTCCGGCGGTGTCGCCATGGTCTCGTCGCCCTCCCCTGTCTATGGGCCGGAGTCTAGCAGGTCAAGGGTCTCACCAGGCGCGGTCCCAGCCGGCCGCCGAACCGTTCCCGCGACACCGGACCCCACCCGCGATGCCCCCGGCTGGGCCTTCTCCAATCCTCCGCGGCAGAGGGATCAAGGGGTGTTGGGACCGGGAGATCGGGGCACCCAACGCGATGCCCCGGTCTCCCGCGAGCGGGTCGACCCGCCGGGCCCGACCGGGGGTGCGGGCCGCGCCCGGCACCATCTCGACGAAATCCGGGCGAACCCTCGCTCAGTCGTCCCCGGAGCGGAGACCGAGCACGTCGGCGATATTGGCCGCCGGATCGATGACCGGCGCGATCTGGCCCGATCGGGAGGTCAGCAAGCCGGTCACCCCGGGCCCGTGGCCGGCGATGATCGAGTCGCCGTGGGCGATGATCCCGATCGAGACCGCCCCGCCGGCGTAGTGGCGACCGTAGGTGGCGTCGGCGTCGAGGATGGCCACGAAGTCCCCGAACCGGAGGGCGTCCAGCCCGTACTCGGCGACGATCTCCGGGTCGAAGAGGGTGATGTCGTAGTCGCCCCGGAAGACGTGGTCGCGGCCCAGGCCGGACCCCATCACCGCCGCCGGGACCCGGGCCGCCACCGGGACCACCAGCTTGCCGTCCTCGACCCGCGTCACCCACCGCGCCAGCAGGGCTGGGTCGAGGTTGGTGCAGAGGATGTCGGGGAACCCGTCGATCGCCAGCCCGGTGCCGAAGCCCCGCACCAACACCGCGTCCCCGACGACCATCTTCTCGATGGTCTCGGGCGGGAAGTCGACCATCACGTGCTCGATCCCGCCGTGCTTGCCGGTGACGACGCCCCGCTCGCCCTTGGCCGCCCCGGTCGTCACGACCGCCTCGTTACCGACGCAGGCCAGCACGTTCAGCCCACCATTGGCGGTCTCGTCCGGGTTCTTGAGCGAGACGCAGGGCTCGACGTGGTCCCCGACCAGGCCCCGGACCCGGTCCCCGACCCGGATGTCGTAGGTAATCCCGCCGGTGCCCGGCAGAACACGGGGATGACCATCGTGCGAGATGCGATAGGGGGAGCGGCTATCGAAACGCGGCGGGCTGACCTGACCCATCACCGACAGCTTCACCAGACGATCGACATTGGTCACCAGGGACACGGCTCTACCCTCCCCAAACGTTCGCCCCATCGGCGCACCCACACCGTCCGGGAGCCCGCCCCCGGCGTCGGGTGACGGTAGCACAGGACCCGACGACGGGGTGGAGAGCACCGGGAATCGACCTCCCCCCCGCCGGCAGAATGCGATGCGACGAGCCCATGGGGCGCGACCTCGCCCCGGTGTCCCCGGCGTATGGGCGGCGACCCCGTCCCCGGACGTCCTGCCCTACGTCCCGTCCGGGCGCTGCCCGGTGAGGTCCTCGGTATGGTGGGCGATCGCGGACCGGAACCGGTCGGGGTGGAAGCGGGTCGCGTTGGCCCGGCAGCGGGCCGGGTCCCAGTCGATGCGAGGGACATCCCGCAGCGCCGCCGCGAGGGAGGCCGCCGTCGGCTCGGGGAAGAGGATGCCCGTCTCCCCCGGGATCACCGTCTCCAGCGCCCCGCCAACACCGAGAGCCACCACCGGCCGCCCGGCGGCCTGGGCCTCGACGGCGGTGATCCCGAAATCTTCCGTGGCCGGCACGATCAGGGCCCGGCAGCGGCCCATCGCCGCCGCCACGGCCGCGTCGTCCAGGCCGCCCAGCACCTCGACACCCGGCGGCGCGGTCGCCCGCAGCCTGGCCTCGTCCCGGCCGGTGCCGATGATCGTCAGGGGGACGCCCGCCAGCGCGCAGGCGGCGATGGCGAGATCGACCCGCTTGTGCGGCACCAGGCGGGAGACGACCAGGAATCCCTCCCCGGGCGGCCCGTGGTCCCCGGCAAATCGGTCCAGCTCGACGGGGGGATAGACAACCGGGGCAACGACGCCCCAGGCCGCCTCGATCCGCCGGGCGACCGTGGCGG
>JBBJOE010000241.1:0-4944 GCA_037721765.1 Thermomicrobiales bacterium | reverse complement strand
CCGCCGGTGCCGACCGCGACTCTCGCCCCGCCGGTGCCGACCGCAACGATTCCCCCGCTGGTGGCCACCGAAATGCCGACGACAGAGGTCCCAACGACCGTGCCGGCTCCGACTGAATATGCCTTCTCCTCGGTCACTGACGACGTGGGAGATCCGAGCGCCGCGCTCGCGGCGGATGGTGACCCATCCACGGCCTGGTACGCGGACGCGGCGGTCCCGGACCAGTCCGGCACGTCGGATGTCAGCGGCGAGACCCTGGCCGAAGGCCCCGCCCTCGCCTTCGACCTCGGGGCCCAGGTTCCTGTCGGTGAGGTGCGATGGCTCTTCGCCGAGACTGGGTACGCCGACCGATTCGATGTCCAGATGTCCCTCGACGGCGTGACCTGGCAGACCGTCACGACCCGTGAGAACGCCCTGGCCGGAGAGTGGCAGGTGGCTCCGGTCAACGGCTCGACCCGGTTCGTGCGGTTCCTCTTCCAGAACCCGAACGGCGATCCGGTGCTCGGTGGCATCGCCGAGGTGGTGATCGTCGCCCCGCCGACGTAGTCCTGTCGCCGGGCGGTCCCGCGTTGGGGCCGCCCGGATGGCTATGACACGGTGGTGTTCCCCATGCCGCCGGTGAACCGGTCGTGTCGTCGCCCTCCCGTCCAGGGCGGTCAGGAGAGAATGCCATGGTAGCGACGACCGAACGCCTGTCGCCCGACCGTTTCCGCGACGCGACGTGGGGCGAGATCCTGCCCCTCTTCGACGCCTTGGCCGAGTCGCCACTCGATAGGGACGGGGTTGACACCTGGCTGACCTCCTGGTCCGACCTCGAAGACGCGATCTCGGAGGCGATGACGCTCGTCTTGATCGCCAACTCGGTCGACACGACCGACACGGCAATGGAGGAGGCCTACCTCCGCTTCGCGACCGAGATTTGGCCAATGGTCGAGGAGCAACGGGTGCGCCTCAGCGAGCGACTGCTCGACATCGACCCCGATCGGGACGATCTGACCGTCACCATGAAGAGCTTTCGAAACCAACGAGACGTATATCGGGCCGAGAATGTCCCTCTCAAGGGCCAACTCGAAGAACTTGGCAACGACTACCAGAAGATCACCGGCGGGATGACGGCCATGTGGGAGGGAGAAGAGGTGCCCCTCCCTCGACTACTCCCGTACTTAGAAGAACCGGACCGCGCGGTCCGCGAGCGGGCATTCCGCCTGGTCGGCGAGCCATACATCCGGGCCCGGGACGAGATCGCCACGGTCTTCGATCGCCAAATCGCTCTCCGGCAGGAGGTGGCCCGCAACGCCGGGCTGGCCAACTACCGGGACTACGCGTTCCGGGAACTGGACCGCTTCGACTACGGCCCGCCCGAGTGCGAAGCGTTCCACGACGCCATCGAGCGCCACGTCGTCCCCGCCGCCGCCCGTCGGCTGGCCCGGCGTCGCGAGGTCATGGGCATCGATACCCTCCGCCCTTGGGATGTCGGGCCGGACCCACGAGGACGACCGGCGATACGTCCCTTCACCGATGGGGATGACCTGGTCGAGCGATTGGTCCCCGTCTTCGACCGGGTCGATCCCGTCCTCGGTGACTACCTCCGCACCATGCGAGACGAGTCACTGCTCGACCTCGACAGCAGGACCGGTAAGGCCCCCGGAGGATATTGCGTTGACCTGCCCGGGCGACGGCGTCCATTCATCTTCATGAACGCGGCCGGCACGACCGGGGACGTCGAGACGATGCTCCACGAGGCGGGTCACGCCTTCCACACCTTCGAGAGCTCCCACCTGCCCTTCCGGTTCCACCGGTACCCGGGTGCCGAGATGTCCGAGGTCGGCTCGATGGCGATGGAGCTTCTCGCGGCGCCATACCTCGGCCAGGACGAGGGCGGACCCTACGCCGAGGCGGATTTGGCCCGGGCCCGGGTCAGCCAACTCGAGGGCATATTGATCGCCACCCCGTGGATCGCGGTCATCGACGCCTTCCAGCACTGGGTCTACACCGATCCCGACGGCACCGACCGGGACGCCCGGGACGAGGCCTTTGTCCGCATCTTCGAGCGCTTCAACCCCGGGGTGGACTGGACGGGCCTGGAAGATCACCGCCTCGCTCGCTGGTATCGCCAGCTCCACATCTTCCAGTACCCGTTCTATTACATCGAGTACGGCCTGGCCCAGCTCGGCGCCCTCCAGGTCTGGCGAAACGCGCTGAGGGACCAGGGTGCCGCCGTCGTCGCCTATCGCCAGTCCCTCGCCCTCGGGGCGACCAGGTCGCTGCCGGAGTTGTTCGCCGCCGCCGGGGCCCGATTCACGGTCGACGCCGGCGAGGTCGGCGACCTCGTCTCACTGATAGAGACCGAGCTACACCGCTTGGACGCCCTCGACGCTTGACACGGGCCCACGAGATCGCCCGCGGCGACCTGCCGCCGGGGCGTCCACGGCGGCTGGTGGTAAGCCAGGATGATTCGCAACGGCGACCGGCGGTTCGTCAGGCTTCCGCCACTGGCACGGTCTCTCCTGGGGCGTCGTCATCGACCGTGAGGTGGACCACCGTCTCGACGTGGTGCGTTCGGGGGAACATGTCCACGACGCTGCACCGGTCGATTTGGAACCCGGACGCCAGCAGCGGGCGAAGGTCCCGCGCGAGCGTCGCCGGGTCACACGAGACATAGACCAGCCGGCGTGGCCGCAGCCGCAGCAGGTGTCCGATCACCTCCGCGCCCGCCCCGGCCCGGGGTGGGTCGAGTAGGACGACGGCCGGCCGCCGTCGCTTGTCCCAGCCGTGGAGGAAGGTCTCCACCGGCACCGGCCGCACCCGGGCCCTGCTCAATCCCGCCGCGTCCAGGTTCTCCCGGGCGTAGTCGGCCGACGGGGTGTGAGACTCGACCACCACGATGTCGCGCGCCTCCCGGCCCGAGAGTGTCGCGAACAGCCCGATGCCCCCGTACAGGTCGAAGATCGGTCCCTCTTCCGTTGGCCAACCCGTAAGTGCCCGGTGGACCAGATTGGGCACCGCCGAGCGATTGACCTGGAGGAAGCACCGGGCGTCGAGCCGGAACGGCGTGCCCAGCACGGTGTTGGTCAGGACCGTCCGCGACTCGCCCGGTGGGGGCGGGATGAAATCGACCGCTCCATCCCCGGCGATCGCCCGGACCACCCCGGCCGGGGCGACCACGTCGTTGCGTCGCAGCTTTGCTCGCAGCCCGGTCAAGACCTCGTTTAGGACAGGGACCACCAGCGGGTCCTGCTCCAGGTCCACCACCTGGTGGGAACCGCGCCGTCGCTGCCCGATCTCCCGCCGCCCCAGATCCACCTGCCACTCGACCACCGTCCGGTAATTCCAGATCTCGGGGGAGGGCACGGTCTCGATATCGGGCATCTCCTCGACCCCGGCGATCCGGCGCAGGCTGTCCTCGACGATGCCCCGCTTCGCCGCGAGTTCGGCCTCGTAGCTCAAGTGTTGCAGATCGGCCCCGGCCCCGGCGATCGCCGGGTGGGCGTCCGCGATCCGGCCGGGTGACGGCGTGATGATCGACGCGATCGAGGCGAAGGCGGTCTGCCCCTTCGTCCGGTCGATCCGGACCCGGACCACGTCGCCGGGAGCCCCCCGCTCGACCAGCACGACCAATCCCCCATGCCGCGCGAGGCCCGCGCCACCGGGAACGATCCGCTCGACGGTGACCTCGATCTCCGTGCCCACGCTGGGCAGTACCTTTTCCGCCATCACATTTCGTACTCCACCGCCGAGGGATGCTCGCGGCGTTCCCGGCCTTGGTCGGTCCAGTCGCCCGCCACGCTCATGGCCCCCCGGCTCGTGACCCCTAGCGTAGGTGGCCGGTAGGTCCCGCGTCGAGGTCCACGGGGCGGCCAGGGATCGCCGGGTCCGTCGCTGACCGGCGTGGATTGCCGCTACCCCCCGGGTTGGCGTCTCAGGAGAGCCAACCGCGCCCGCGCTCGAACGCCCGCAGCGCGGCCACCTGGAGGTCATTCTCGACCGCGCGCGGGCACACCGAGCGGACCCGGTCCAGAGCCTCGTCGGTCGTCGCCCCGGCCCGGATCAGGTACGCCGCCAGGATCGTCCCCGTCCGCCCCTGGCCGACCAGGCAATGCACCATCACCGGCCGCCGCTCCGCCGCGTGCCGGTCGATGTAGGCCAACGCTAGTCGGATCTGGTTCCCCGAGGGCGCTGCCATGTCCGGGATCGGGATGTGGGTGGAGTCGATCCCGGACTTCCGGAGGGCCCGTTCCTCCAGCGGCGTCTCGGTCAGTGACAGGATCGCCCCTATCCCCTGGTCCCGCAGGAAGTCGAGGTCCTGGTCGAGGCTGTCTCGGAACATTCTCCGTCCGGCCCCCGGCCGCCGCGATCCCGCCAGAACCCCCTCTTCGAGCCAATAGAACCCGTCCATCGCATTCCTCCCGACCGCCGCGACCGCTACCGTTGATGCTATCAAGAGTAGGGGAGGGAGGAACACCGGAGTACCGTCATCCGGCTAGGTTCGGTGCTGGACACCCCGGCAGCGTCCTCTCGAGCCACCGGGACCGCCGCCGGACGGATGTCCTGGATCAGCCCTGTCTGGCACGCGTCCCGGGCGGCCAGGCAGAAGCGGGCGCAAGCGATCCCGACCGCCATCGGGGCCCGGATCGGACCGCCCTAGGAGAGGGCCAGCAGGAAGTCGTGGGCCAGTTCGCGGTCCCCGCCGTGATCTCCAGCCCCCCGTCGTCGAAGCGGTGTCGCTCGACCCGGCCACCCATGTGGTGGTGGACGGCCGGCTCCCTCGCGTACCCGTCGAACGCCACGGTGCCGACCTAGCCGATAAGCGTCACCCCCCGTCGCGCCGCCGACCGCCTGGTGTAGGAGTTTTGCGAATAGACCGCGAGCATCCCGGACGGGAAGCGGACGATGGCGGTCGCCCAATCGTGATTCCCGGTGTCGGTCGCGAAGCTGCACAGCTAG
>JBBJOE010000024.1:0-17647 GCA_037721765.1 Thermomicrobiales bacterium | reverse complement strand
TGTCGCCATAGGACACGTTGGACACATACTCGCTGATGAGTCCGGCACTGGCGACAAAGACAACCACGAGCGTGGTCACGATCAGAGCGACCATGGAGATCTTGTTACGCCGGAACCGTCGCCACGCCCGTAACCAGAATCCCGGCGAGGATCGTATCGAGTTCCGGGCGAGTTGCTGGAGATTCGACTCCCGCACGTCCTCGGCGGAGTCCGGGATCGCGGCCGGATTCTGGCGCAACGTCTCAGTCTGCTGGGCCATGATGCTTCCTTCCGCGCGAAGTCCGTAGCCGTCACCGTTGATCGTCGAAAGTCGAATGTCCCGTCACCACCCGGATCTCATCACCCACGACCGGGCGACCCGATGTCCCATCAATCGTAGCGGATACGCGGATCCGTGATCGCGTAGAGCACATCGGCGATGAGATTCCCCAGGATGATGAGCAGGGCGAAGAAGAGTGTCACTCCGATGATCACCGTGTGATCGTTTTTTTGGATCGCGTCGACCGCCATTCGGCCCATCCCGGGCCAGGCGAAGATGTTCTCCACGATGAACGCGCCACCGAAGAGGTCCGGGATACTGAGCCCGACCAGGGTCACCAGCGGCAACAACGCGTTCCGGAACGCGTGACCATAGAGGACGGCCCGCTGCTTGAGCCCCTTCGCCTCCGCCGTGCGGACGTAGTCCAGGCGGATGACCTCGAGCATCGAGGAGCGGACATACCGCGTCCAAACGGCGATCTGGGGAATAGCGAGGACCGTGACGGGAAGGATGAGATGTTCGACGCGATCGATAAACCCCGACTCGCCCCGCAATTCCCGGGTTCCGCCGACGGGGAACGCGTATGGTAAGCCCCAGTCACGGGCCTTGACCGCGAAGATGATGATGAAGAGGAGCCCGAGCCAGACTGACGGGACCGAAAACCCCGCGACAGAAAGCACCGTGGTGAACCGATCGAAAAGGGAGTTCCGACGAACGGCAGCATAGATCCCGACTGGCAAGGCGATCACCATCGCGAGGACAAGGGAGAGACCGCTCAAGAGTAAGGTATTCGGCATGGCGCCGAGGATGAGGCCCACCACTCCCCGGCCATTAACCAACGAGTTCCCAAAATCGCCCTGGAGCAGGTTCCCGAGCCAAACGAAGTAGCGAGTGGTCCAAGGATCGTTGAGACCGAGTTGGTCCTTGATCCGAGCCACGTCCTCCGGTCGTACTCGAGGATTGATCTCGAGCCCCGCGACCGGGCTACCGCCGAGGTTGATCAGCCCGAACGTGATGAAGGTAACCAGGAGCAGTAGTGGAATCGTCTGGACGAGGCGCCGGGCGATGAACGCGGTCATGGCGTTTTCCTCGCTTGCCATCCCAGATGGCGGGACTATCGATCAGGCGGGCCAGCGAACGATCACGGGATACGGGACCGCCCGGCGGAATGATCCACCGGGCGGTCGGTTACACGGTCGTCCCAAGCCTCTCAGCCCGATGCGCCGCGTTAGGCGTCCTGCAGCCAGGTGGTATCGATGTTCCAGAGGAACCCACCATTGCCGGTCGGCTGGTAGTTCTGCATCCGGGTCGAGTAGCCAACCCGAGCCTCGGAGAACACGATGATCCCGACCGGCAGATCATCGTTGACCAAGTTCGCCGCTTCGATCAGGATATCTCGCCGTGCTTCCGGGTCCGCCTCGGTCTGGGCCGCGGCGAACAGCTCATCCACCTCCGGGTTCGAGTACCGCATCATGTTGAACCCGTTGATGTACTGGTCGGTCGAGAACATCGGCCCCTGGTCGCCCGTGATGTCCCAGCTGAAGCCGAGCAGCACGACCTGGTAATCAAAGTTCTCGGTAATCGCCGGGATCAAAACCGTGCCGAAGTCGACCGGGTTCGGAATCATGTCCACGCCGATCTCGGACCATGCCTGCTGCATGTACGGTACGAGCTGATTGTAGAGAGCGACGCCGCCGGTGTACATCAGCTCGAAGGAAAGGGGCACGCCGTCCTTCTCGCGGATGCCGGTGTCGGCATTTGCGACCCAGCCGGCCTGGTCAAGCAACTGCATCGCCCGTTCGGGATCGTAGTTGTAGATGGTCTCGATCTCATCCGGTGCGTAGGCGGGAGAGAGCAGCGGCTGCGAGCCGTTGGCTACCTCGCCGTATCCGAAATAGATCTCGTCGATCAACGTCTCACGGTCCAGCGCGTAGAAGAGCGCCTGGCGAACCTCGACGTCCTGGAACAGCTGGGTCTTCTCCGGATCGAGGTTGTAAGCGTAGAAGTTGAAGGAGTACGTCGGATATGTCACCAGGTCGGTGGTTTCTGCGTCGGCGACGGACTGTGCGTCAGCGTTTGGAATCCCTTCGATGAGGTCCACCTCGCCAGCCCGAAGTGCTTCCAAGGCACTGCTTTGATCCGGCCAAACTTGAAACACGATTTCTTCGATGAACGGTACTTGCTCCCGATAGTCTTCGTTGCGGGCCAGAGTTACCGTCTCCGAGATCGCCCACTCCTGAAACGTGTACGGGCCCGTGCCGACGACCAGGCTCGGGTCCTCACCGGTACTGCCCGGGTGCGTCAGCCAGTCGGCGAACGGGACCTCGCCCCAGATGTGGGCCGCCATCATCGGCACGTACGCGCCGCCGAAGAAGAGCAACTGCGGGAACACGTCGGTGGCGACCACCGTGACGGTGTGATCGTCAACTGCTTCGTAGGAAGCGATCGTGTCGACGAAGCTGCCCTGGTAGGAGCTACCGGAATCCGGGCTCGTCTGAGCGTCCATGCTCAGGATTACGTCGGCAGAAGTGAAGGCCGTGCCGTCATGCCAGGTCGCGTTTTGGTTCAAGTTGAACGTGTAGGTGAGGCCGTCCTCAGCCAGTTCCCAGCTATCAGCCAAGAGAGGAACGTACTCGGGCTCTAGTACGTTCGTCGTCCACAGGGTCTCGAATACGAGGCCCAGGACATCGAGGGTCGGGGAGTCTGCGGCCAGAATGACGTTCGCCGTGGAGATGTCGGAGATATCCGCCCAGACGATCGTGCCACCGGCGACCGCATCTTCCGGAATCGGGTACTCCTCGCGCACCTGGGCGAGGTACTCCTCGCGAGTGATCGACGGCCCGGTGGCGTCCGACTCCTGGGCGCTGGCGTCGAAGCGGGTCAGGGCGGCCGCGACCGGGGCCGCGACGCCGACGGCGGCCGCACGGCGCATCAAACTCCGGCGGTCCAATTGACCGGATTGGAAGGCGTTCATCAATTCGAGATACCGTGAGCTGCGATCGGGCATGTCCGTTCGACCTCCTACCTGATGAACCGGGGTGGGACCTCGATCGGTCCCGAGCCGGGGTTCAACATCCGTGTGCCGCCTCGCCTGAGGCCGGTCGAGTCCTGTCGTCCCGCCATCGCGACGACCATTGCCCCGAAAGGCCAGCGAGCCAGTCGGAATACGCAAGAGGTGCGCAAATGGGGTGCCGCCATTGCTGACGACACTGGGCGGCACTATAGGCATGGCCCTTTGACCTTGTCAAGCGCCAGATGTCAGAATGCACCATCTCTCTCGTTGCCCGAAGGATGACCCTCCCCTGTCACCTGATGCCCCTCACCACCGTCCCCGGTGCCTCATCATCACCCAGCGCCGGAACACCATGAAAGGTGGTTCGGTGCGACGCATTCCACACCGGCCGGGGTGATGACTGGCAGGCGTCTATACTCGTTACCCGGAGGATGTGTTATCACGGTCCGCACCGATCGATGACGCGTCTTTTGGTGTGTCGGCGATCGATTCTGGGCGGCGGGGGGACAGGGTGACCGAGCATGCCGGGGCCAAGGCGGCCGTGGAGCGCGTGGACGATCCGATGCTGACGAGTCCCGTCGCGCTGTCGCCCGGCACGGCCATCAAATGGGACGGGCTGCTGGCCCGCGTCGAAAAGTTGGGTTCCGTCATCGTCGCTTTCTCCGGCGGCGTCGACAGCGCCCTGGTGGCCCATGCTGCCTTCATGACTCTTGGGACCCACGCCGTGGCCGCGACGGGACTCTCCCAGACGTACGCCGACGAGGAGATGACCGAGGCCAAGGCCATCGCCGCCGAGATCGGGATCGAGCACGTCATGGTCACGACCATGGAGTTGACCGACCCCCGGTACGCCGACAACACCCACCAGCGATGCTTCTTCTGCAAGAGCGAACTCTACGGACGCCTGAAGACCCTGGCGGCGGAGCGCGGAATCGCCCACGTCCTCGACGGGGCCAACGCCGACGACCTCGCCGACTTCCGCCCCGGTGGCCGGGCGGCGCGCGACTTCTCGGTGATCAGTCCATTGGAAGAGGCCGGACTGACCAAGGCCGAGGTCCGCGCCCTGTCGGCCGCCTTCGGGCTGCGGACGTGGGACAAACCCGCCATGGCTTGCCTGTCCTCTCGATTTGCCTATGGGGACCCGATCACGACCGAGAAGTTGGCCCGGGTGGCGGCGGCGGAGCGGGCGATCAAGGCGCTGGGGTTCCGGGGCTTCCGGGTCCGCCACCATGATTCGCTGGCCAGGGTCGAGTTCCGGCCGGACGACCTGGACCGGGCTTGGGAACGGCGCGAGGCTATCTCGTCCGCGGTGCGGGCAGCGGGGTACCGTCAGGTGGCGATCGACCTCGACGGATACCGGGCCGGGAGCCAGAACGAGGGGTTAGGTGCGCGTCTCACGACGATTGGACTACGGCCTACGGGCCCTGGTTGACCTGGCCGTCCACGGCCGGACGACGACCGTCTTCAGCCGCGACATCGCGGCCCGGCAGGGGATACCCGAGGCGATCCTCCCCCGGGTCCTCGGTGACCTCGCGCGGGCCGGTTGGGTCCGAGGGACGCGGGGACCGGGAGGAGGTCATCAATTGTTGGTGGACCCGGCGGCCCTCGCGGTACGAGACGTGTTCATCGCCATCGAAGGCGGCTGGCTGGGCGTCCACCCGCACGCCGCCCGGGATGCCCCCGCCGGGAGCACGGCGGTGGTGCATGCCCTATGGCATGACATGGAAGGCGCCGCGCTCGCGTACCTGGACACGGTCACCATCGCCGACCTGGCACGGCGGTCAGCACCCTCAGGAGACGACGCCGAGTACGCGATCTAGGCCCGCGATCGGGGCGACCCACGCCGGAGCCCGGCTGTTCCTTCACCGGGCCGTCCGGGTCAAGACGCGACCCGGACGGCCCGGTGGACCGTCTATGAGGAGACGCCCTGGACCGGGTCGATCTGGGCCCGCTGCAGGGTGCCACTGAAGTCCACGTAGATGCTCTGCCACTCCGTGAAGAAGTCTAGCGCGGCGGTGCCGGCCTCGCGGTGGCCGTTACCCGTCGCCTTGGTCCCGCCGAAGGGGAGGTGGATTTCCGCCCCGGTCGTCCCGGCATTGACGTAGAGGATCCCGGTATAGATGTCTTGCATCGCCCGGAAGGCACGGTTGACATCGGCGGTGAAGATGGAGGCCGACAGGCCAAAGTCGACACCGTTGGCGACATCGATCGCCTCGTCCAGGGAATCGACCGGGATCAGCGCCGTGACCGGTCCGAAGATCTCCTCCCGGGCAATCCGCATGTCGCGGCTCACCCCGTCAAAAATGGTCGGCTGATGGAAGTGTCCCTTGGCGAGGTCGCCATCGGTCGCGACCGCGCCGCCGGTGATCAGGCGAGCGCCTTCCTTCTGGCCAATCGCGACATACTCCGCGATCGAGTCCAATTGCGGGCGACTGACGACCGGACCCACATCGACCGTGTCGTCGAGGCCGTGCCCGAGTCGCATTCCGGCGGCCCTGGCGGCCAGGCGCTCGGCGAGTTGGCCCTGGACGGACCGATGGACGATGACGCGACTCGCCGCCGTGCAGCGCTGGCCCGACGTGCCGAAGGCGCTCCAGAGGATGCCGTCGGTGGCGAGGTCGAGATCGGCGTCGTCCATCACGATGACGGCGTTCTTGCCGCCCATCTCCAATGAGAGGCGGGTGTTCTGGCGGGCGGCCCGGACCGCGACGTCGAGACCCGTCTCGGTCGAGCCGGTGAAGGAGACCAGGGAGACATCCCGGTGGCCGATGATCGCGTCTCCGACCTCCGCACCCGACCCCATCACCAGGTTGACGACGCCGGCCGGCAGGCCGGCCTCCTCGAACACCTCCACCAACCGGATCGACGAGCGCGGCGTGTGGGAGGCGGGCTTCATGACCACGGTGTTCCCGGCGATCAGGGCCGGCATCATCTTCCACGAGGGGATCGCCATCGGGAAGTTCCACGGGGTGACGATACCGCAGACGCCAATCGGCTTGCGGATCGACATGTTGAACTTGTTGCGCAGTTCCGAGGGGGTCGTCTCTCCCCACATCCGGCGCCCCTCACCGGCCATGTAATAGGTCATGTCGATGGCTTCCTGGACATCGCCCCGCGCTTCGCTGATAACCTTGCCCATCTCTTCTGTCATCTCGCGGGCGAACTGTTCCTTGCGCTCCTCGAGCAGCCTGGCCACGGCGAACAGCAACTCACCGCGCTTCGGCGCGGGGAAGAGTCGCCAGGACGCGAACGCCGTCTTCGCCGCCGCGACCGCGCGATCGACATCCGAGGCGGTGCCGCGAGCGTAGGTCGCCACGACCTCGCCGTTCGCCGGGTCGCGGCGCTCGAAGCTCTCACCCCGCTCCCCTTCGACCCACTCGCCGCCGATGTACTGCCGGAAATGCTGGACCATGGTCGGTTCGCTCCCTATGCTTCACGCTGGACGTCGAGACGGGCACCCTGCCCGGGATGTGCCGCGCGGGGCCGGTACCAAACCCGCTCCACCGGACAGGCAAAGACCCCTGGCGCTGCCAGGGGTCTCGACACGGTTCTGGCTCCGCCACTAGGATTCGAACCTAGAACCTACCGATTAACAGTCGGACGCTCTACCGTTGAGCTATGGCGGAACGGATCGCGCCGGAACGATAGCATAGCCTCCGAGGCCGAACAAGGTCGCGACGTGACTCCGCGACCGTGGTCTCTGACGATCCCGCGCCGCACTTCAGGACGCCGGGACAAACCCCATCGACACCGATCGCATATTTGGGAGGATGGCACGCCTGAACCGGGTGCGGTATCATTCCGAGTTGCGGCCACGGTGCCAGGGTCGGGTGTGGGCGAATTGATGTCACGCTAACACGTTGCCGCACGCGAGGCACCGGACGACGCCAAATCGTTGACCGCATCGCTGCCGCGGCGCGCGCCACATCCTTCGCCGTCGCCCGGGGATCGCCAGATTCCCGTCCGCTCCGACCACATCGTGACGATTCCCGCTCGACGCTCAGGAGAGGATTGACATGGCGACCGTCGAACTGCGGCCCGAGGACATCCAGTATCTGCTGTCTGTCCTCCGCGGGTCGCCCCGGCCAATGACGATCGTTCAGTTAGCCGAGACCATCAAAGCTACTGCCGCCCGCGCCGGGTCCTAACCCGAATCGCCGATCCCGCCAACGGCACGCGCACCGTCGCCCGGGCGACGGTGTCGGCACCGCCAACCCGGCCCGACGGCCATTCCGCCCACGGCGCGTGGTCTCACGCGCCGGACCGCTACGTGAGGAGTTTCGACGCCGATGGTGGTTTCCGCCGATGCCGCAAACGTGACGTTCACCGGCACCAAGAAGCAGCAGGCCCTGGCCGCGAGAATCTTCGAACTGCTGCGGTGGCAGGGACAGTTCCTCGCTTCTGACGCGACGATCCGGGTGGTCCTCGCTTCGGTGGTCGACGGCCTCGGGAAGCAGGGGGAAGTCGCCACCGCGACCGAGGTCAACGCCGCGCTCTCCGCGAACACGGCGGTCTTCGGCGTCGAGGGGGCGGGTGACGACGTGGTCGTCCTGACGACCCGGGATGGCCGGGTACCCGTGGAAGCGGTCCTCGACACCTCTCATAGCTTCGTCCACAGGTTCATGACCCCCTTGCCGAAGCCGACGACCCCGCTCGTTCGCCGGGAACGCACGTCGACCGATCGAGTCTGGGAGGGACTGGCCGGGTTGTCGGAGGAGTTCGAGGCGCCTCGGCCGTCCTTCGGCCGGGCCGAGATCGTGCCTCGCCAGGACGAACGGATCGTCACCCAGGCCGAGCGCGACGCCGCCGCGGCCGCGATCGAAGCCGAATCGGACGCCGAGGACGTGATCATCGACGACATCGAGGCCGGGGACGCCTCGGGAACTGTCGACGAGTTCACCACCGGCGCGGATGGAGTCGATGTTCCGGCAGAGGCCGTGATCATCACCGTGCCGACCCCCGTTCTCCAAACAGATTCGATCGAAGTCGAGAATGCCGCGGTCGCCGCGGCCGGCAGCACTGACCAGACCATCGACCTGGACAGCGACGACCTCGTCGAGGTCGCGGCCGACGAAGCCGAGGACGGGGTCGTAGCCGTCACGCCGCACGAGCCGGAGACCCCAGCGGCCGTGGCCGCGCCACCAGTGGCACCCGTCGCACCCGCACCGGCGCCGCGCCCGGCGCCGCCCGCGATGGCGGCCCGGGCCGGCCTGGCCAACGCCGACCTGGCCGACCTGACGGCCGCGATCGGCGAGCAATTGGCCGGCGACAACCGGATCGCGGTCTTCGGTGATCAAATCTGGTCGGAAGACCGGGTGCCGCGGTTCAGCCGCGGTGACCTGCGGCGGATCAAGGACTACATCGAAGAGCAGGAGCAGCCCCTCACCGATACCGCCCTGGTCCAGGACATCCTCAACGTCAGGCCGCAGACCCCGGACTTTGAGGCGATGCGGTTCGCCCTCAACTTCCGGCTCTCGCGCGAGCACCGCGACTACGACTTCGTCGGTACCCGCGACCAGCGGTTCTGGAGTATCAGCAACCTGGCCCAGATCGGGACCACGCGCCGCAAGCCGAACGAGATCGGCACCGACTACCGGTTCTTACTCGACGAGGTCCCCGCCGGGACGACGTTCCGGACCCAGCAGTCGATCGACCACGTCGTGTCGTTCTACGAATATATCCACGGCCTCCTGCCGATGGACGCTAATCTGCAGTCCATCCTGCCGGCCCCCATCATGGCGGACCAGCGTTCAGCGGTATTGACGTTCGAAACGCCGCAATCGTTTACCACGTACCTGGTCGAGTTGCGCTACCCAAGCCCGAACCGGGGTGGCTTCATCCTCGGCCTGGACGACTTCTACGCCGAGAACGTGGTGCCGGGGGCGATCCTCTCGATCACCGCGACCGAGAACGACGGCCACTACCGCGTGGAGTACATCTCTCAGGCGAACCAGAACGAACGGTTGCTCGAACTCGACGAGCGACGCACGGCCCGGTACGTCTTCCGGCCGACCGCCTTCCACTGTGGCGTCGAAGATGACTACGTGCTGTCCGAGGAGCGCTTCCCACGCCTGGCCTCGGAGAAGCCGCTCGACGACAAGGCCCGGCGCCGGCCGGAGAACGTGATCGCGGCAACATTCGAGCGCATCGGCGACCAGCAGGACGGACTCGGCTACTCGGCCTCGTTCAGCCGGCTGTTCACCGCCGTCAATATCGAGCGCCCGATGTCGGAACGCCTGCTGCGGCAGACGCTGGAGAGCGACGAGAGCGGCGCGTTCGCCAAGGATCCCGAAGGCGATGATGTCTACACCTACGTTCCCAGTCGCCCCGCTGGATGACCGGCCCGAGCGGTTCCGACAGGCGCTGATCGACCTAGAGAGCGGAGACGTGACGGCGACCGCCGTCGAGGCCCTTTCCGACCTGGACCGGACAGAGAGGAAGGCCTTCGCGGCGATCTGGGCCGAGATGACGGACGACCGGCGAGAGTCGGTCGTCCGGTGGGTCCACCAGTTGGCGGAGGACCGGGTCGAACTCACCTTCGGCCGGGTCCTTCGCCTCGCCCTTACGGATCCCTCGGCGACCGTCCGCCAGATGGCCCTCGGGTCCCTGTGGGAGGACGCCGGGGTTGACTTGGTCGACCCGTTGTTGACGATCGTCCGCGACGACGATAGCCAGGATGTCCGGGCGGAGGCCGCCGCACTGCTCGGGCGGTTCATCGATCGCCTGGTCATCGACCCGGATATCGCGATCGATCCGATCGTGGTCCGGGAGACGCTGGCGGGCGTGGTCACCGAGGTCACCGAGCCTCCCCTCGTCCGCCGACGGGCGTTGGAGGCGATGTGCGGGTTCGGGGCCGACGATGAGATCGCCGACCTGATCGATGAGTTCTATAACGAGGGCGACAGCGCCCTGGTTGCCGGCGCGATCCGGTCGCGGGGGCGGACACTCAGCACTCGCTACCTGCCGACCGTGCTGGTGGAGATCGCCAGCGAAGACGCCGAGTACCGGTACGAGGCCGCCCTGGCCGCCGGGGAGATCGGCGACGAGAGGGCGATCCCCGAGGTCATCTCGTTACTCGAAGACGACGATATCGAGGTCCGCGCGGCCGCCGTGACCGCCCTCGGCCGGATCGGCGGTCCGAACGTGGCCCACGCCCTCGAACTCGCCCTGAGCCGGGCCGAGTCTGACGACGAACGGGACGCGCTGGCGACCGCTCTGGAGGAGGCGATGCTGACCGTGGACCCGCTAGAGATCGGTCCCGCGTGATCGTGCTGGACCAGGACACGGGAGCCGCTCCGGTGAACGCCACACCAGACTCACCCAGGACTGACACTGACCCGACCCGGTCGGAACAGGCTTGGGACGCCGCACTCGCGACCGCCGGGGGGCACTTGTTACAGTCCTGGCGCTGGGGGGCGCTGAAGTCCGGCTTCGGCTGGGATGTCGAGCGCGTCCGCGTCTCCGGCGGCGACGCCGACGCGTTCGCGCAGGTACTCTTTCGGCGCCGGGGTCCCGTCTCGGTCGCCTATGTTCCCCGGGGCCCAGCGATCCGCGGCGACGCGGGAACAGTCTTCCCCGCGTTGGTCGAAGCCCTCGACTGGCTGTGCCGCGAGCGGCGGGCACTGGTCCTGATTCTCGAACCAGACGGCCCGCTCGGTCTGGCGGGCTCGTATCGGGACGCGGGGTTCGTCCGGGGCCCGGCCCGCTTCCAACCGGGCCGGACCGTGATCGTTCCCCTGCCCAGCGACGAGGCCATGCTCGCCCAGATGCACCAGAAGCACCGCTACAATGTCCGCCTCGCCCTCCGCCGGGGCGTGATCGTCGAACGGGCCGACCCGACCGAAGACGCCCTGGACCGGTTCGGCGACCTGATGCGGGACACCGCCGAGCGCAACGGCTTCGGCATCCACGAGCGGGCGTATTACGACCAGTTCCTGCGGGTCTCCGGCGACGATGCCGTGTTGCTGTTCGCCCGCTCGGCCGGGGAGATCGCGGCCGTGGCGATGGCGGCCCGATTCGGTGATCGGGGTACGTACATGTACGGTGGCTCCTCGACCCGGCATCGAGCCGGCGGGGCGGCGTTCCTCCTCCAATACGAGGCAATGAAATGGGCTCGCGACCGGGGGGCCACCACCTACGACCTGTGGGGTATCCCGGAGGAGGATCCCGAGATCGCCAAGGGCGTCGCCAATGCGGTGACCCGCTCCGAGGGCGAGGACTGGCGCGGCCTCTACACGTTCAAAACGCGATTTGGGGGTGAGGTCGTCAGCTATCCCCACCCGATGGAGCGCCGTCACCACCCGATCGCTTACGCCCTGGCCCGGTGGCTCGGCAAGGTCGGGGGCGCGTGACGGCGTCCGGGTTCACGCGACCGGCCGCGACGCCCCGGGTGATCGGCTCGCTGCTCGATCGGATCGGGCAGCATCGGCTGGTCGGGGACCCGACGACGATCATCACCGAGATCACGTTCGATTCACGGGACGTGCGGCCCGGTAATCTGTTCGTCGCCCTCAGGGGTGGGGACGCCGACGGGCACGATTACATCGGCGCGGCGATCGGGGGCGGTGCGTCGGCGGTGTTGCTGGATCGGGATCAGGACCTGCCCGTCCCCCGCGTCGTCGTGCCCGACGCGCGTGCCGCCCTGTCGCCGCTCGCGGCGGAGTTCTTCGGGCACCCGTCGCGGGCCCTCACCGTGGTCGGCATCACCGGGACGGATGGAAAGACGACCACGGCTCACCTGGTCGATGGTTTGCTTCGGGACCTCGGCGTTTCCACTGGACTGATCGGCACGGTCGCGGTCCGGATCGGCGACGACTTGGACCTCCACGCGTCCCGCCAAACGACCCCGGAATCGGTCGAGACCCAGCGTTACCTGTGGCGAATGGTCCGGGCCGGTGTCGGCGTCGCGACCGTCGAGGCCACCTCCCACGGTCTGGCCCTGCACCGTCTCGATGATGTCGCCTTCACCGTCGGCGCGGTGACCAACGTGACCAGCGAACACCTCGACCACCACGGCACCGTCGCGGCCTACCGCGCCGCCAAGGCCCGCCTGTTCGATCGGGTTGGTGCGACGGGCGGCCACGCGGTCATCAACCTGGACGACGAGGGGGCCAGGGCGATGCGCCCGGCCGCCGCCGGGGCCCGCACGATCACCTATGCCCGGACCGACCCGGGTGCCGACCTGCGAGCCGTCGCCATCGAGATGACCGCCTCGGGATCGACCCTCGACATCGTGTTCCACGATCAGCATGCCCCGGCCCGGTTGCCGCTCGTCGGGGGGTTCAACATCGATAACGCGCTCTGCGCGGTCGGGACGTGCCTGGCGCTCGGTCATCCGCTGGCCCAGATCGCGGCGTCCTTGGAGCGGACCGAACCCGTGCCGGGCCGCCTGGCCCGCGTCGCCCTCGGCCAGCCCTTCGACGTGATCGTCGATTACGCCCACACCCCCGAGAGCCTCGCCAAAATTCTCGGCCTGCTCCGGGGGCTGAACCCGGCCGGGCGCCTGATCACGGTGTTCGGCAGCGCCGGTGAGCGCGACGTCACCAAGCGACCCGTCCAGGGGGCTATCTCTGCCCGGTTGGCCGATATCACCGTGGTAACCTCGGAGGATCCGCGGCACGAGGACCCGGACGCGATCATCCGCCAGATCGCCGCCGGTGCCGAGGCGGCCGGGGCGATCGCCGGGGAGTCCATGTTCTCGATCGCCGACCGAATGGAGGCCGTCGTGTTCGCCATCGGCCTGGCTCGGCCCGGCGACACGGTCCTCCTGGCAGGCAAGGGCCACGAGGGCAGCATCATCGTCGGGACGACGAAGCACCCCTGGGACGAACGGGGTGCAGCGGAAGCCGCGTTGGTACGAGCGGGATGGCCGGGCCAAGACGCCTGATCACCGGATCCACCACACCCGCTGCCGTCGATGTCGACCGCGGAACCGTTCAGTGCTGTGCGGCCTCGATCGCCGCGATCCATACCTGACGAAAGCTCTCTCCATTGACGACCGTCACGACACGGACCGGACGACCCCGTTCATCCCGCTCGAACCGGAGGACACCACCGCGCGTCGTCGGAGCCAGCCGCATAACTTCGATGGTGACCCCGGACCAGCCCACCGCGACGGCGCAGGTGACTGGGTCCCACTGGACGTTGACCAGATCGTCCGGCAGACCGGCGTGGGATCGTCCCAGCTTGGCCATGCCATTGTCGAGACCAAATGCCTGGCTCTGGCTCGCGAGCAGCGCCCCCATCGGCCCAGACGCCCGAAGACGTGGGAGGTCCACGGCTCGGAGCGTCGCCCCGAATGTCGCGGACAAGGTCGCCAGGGTCAGTTCACCGGCCGAAGCCGTGACGATCTCCGCGGCCCGTGTGTCGGATTGGACGTTGAAGTCCATCTCGGGGCCCCATGCGGGCAGGTCCCGACCAGGGGGATCGACCCATCCTCCCATCAGTACCACGGACGCCCGGGTCAGGGTGCCGGACCGCATCACCTCCAGCTGGGCGAGGTTCGTGTACGGGCCGATCGACACCACCGTCGCACCCGCATCGATGCTCGTCATCAGCAAGTCGACTGCGGCCCCCGGTGGGGACGGACGCGCGAGTGTGTCGAGCGGCCAATGCCGCTCGTCCCGGATCACCGGGTCGGCCGGGGCTAGGGTCGTCATGGAGAGCGCCGCCCCGGCCGCTACGGGGATGTGGCCCCGGCCGACGATGTTGAGAAGGTGGATGGCATAGGCGGCTCGCAGCCCGAGGCGGTCGAGGCTCGTCGTGATCCCGACGATCTCGACGCCTGGCCATCCTAGCAACATGGCCAGAGCGCAGGCGTCGTCGGGGTCTCCCCGAAAATCGGTGTCGAGATGGACGCGTATCGGCGCGCCGCATTGGTCCATATTATGAGGTGTCATGTCGGGAGATCATCGCTTCACTGTCCCGCACGTGCCGACGGTCGGGTGACGGGCGAACACCGCTCGATGAAACGAGGTCGACCCAAGATCGAGAATGTTCGCAGCGCCGGGCCACGATAGACGTCTCGAACGTCCGTCATTCAACCCCAGGGGCATGGTGAGGGGCGAATAACGTGTCCCTTATCTGGTCCATCGTCGCCAATCCGCATATCGCTCCAAAACCAATCCTCGGGGCAAACTCGCCACGACTAGGATCAGACCGACGGCGATCCCGTTGATCGCGGAGGCTGTCGTCCCTCCCTCGAGGATGAAGGGTGCGACGAAGAGCCAGATAGCGGTCGGGATGAGCACGAAGCGAAGCGACCGGATGACTTCCGCCGTCGCACAGACGGCGATCACGGCGATCAATGGCCCAACCAGATAGGCATTCGTCGCCGTCGCCCCGGATGGGCCGAAGAGGGCCGGGGCCGCCATCAACCAAAACCCGAGGAATGTGGCAAGCACGAGGTTCGGCGGTGCCGTCACGCCCCGGACCATCGTCCGCGACAATTCCGGCGCAGGCACGTGAAAACTGGTCATGTCTTCGTTGGTCACATGTTCACCTGGCGTCCCACCTCGCCAAAAATTGAGCCAGAATGGTTTCCCGTCTCTTCGCACCTTTGCCATGAATTGCGCCATCGCGATGACTTCATCGACCGCGAGTGGGATCATCACCAACATCAAGAGTGCGGTTCCCAGGCACAATGCGCACCAGTGGCCGACCATCACCGGTTGAAGGATGACGAGCACGATGCTGGTGATACCAAGGGGAATCACGAGTACCCCAAACATCAACACCATCCACGGCATCGTTCGCCACCGGTCTCGTCCGCCCATGAATCCCGAAAGGGCTTCAATCATGTACGAAGCGGCGCCGAAACCGGCGTCTGACACCGGCCAAGCCCTTGAGACGCTTGAATTCAGCACCCGCCGAGTGCCGTCCCCGAAGAACGGATCCCAGGCGTGGTCAATGTGGCCGAGTTGATGGGCTCCCAGGTACCGCGACATGAAGAACGCTGCCAACGCTAGCCCGATCACCGGCGCACGTTGCTCCCAGCTTGATGGGTTGTAGGACCATCCGGGCGGTGTGGTCGGTCCGGGCTCCATTCGCATCCCCGGCATACCGGGTACCAAAATCGAGAAAGCGATGACGAGGGCGCCGATAAGGACTTCCGTCGTGACAGCGATCGGACGCGGGGCCCAGAAGACATATGGTGAGACCAAGAGCCAGAGACCAAGCCCGCAGTTCGACCAACGCGCCCAACCTCGCTCATACGAGATCGACAACAAGCCGAGTACCGAGATCAGTATGCCGATAATGACGTCGTGAAAAACCAACGCCCGATCGTCATAGGGAGCGATAGCAGGAGTGGTGGCGAGCCAAATCCCAAGGGCGACGATCGCAAAGTTTGTCCATAGCGCCTGTTCGTGGCTCCGGCGCATCATGTCATGGTCGTCTTGAGACGGGCCGGACATAACATGGTGCTCCTTGATCAAACCATCGACCCTGTTTTGGTGGCATCAACTCCATAGCAAGTTGAATGCCCGTCTCCATGGGCCCCAATGTCGCACGTACAGTCATGACGCCGCCTGCCCGTACGATTGGCCGGAGTTAGGTTGGGGGTTTGGGCTTCAGGGCCAGGCCCAGGTCATCGAGTTGAGCCGTCTCAACGGGGGCCGGGGCGTCAAAGAGGAGATCGAAGCCACGCTGGCTCTTGGGGAACGCGATAACCTGGCGGATGTTCTCCTCGCCGGTCAGCATCATGACCAGGCGATCGATGCCCATGGCGATACCGCCGTGCGGGGGGGCGCCGTATTCGAGGGCGTCGAGCAGGGCGCCGAAGCGGTCCGCCCTGGCCTCGGCCGAATGGCCCATCAGGCCGAAGATCCGCTCCTGGACCTCGCGGCGATGGATGCGGATGCTGCCGCCCCCGAGTTCGGCCCCATTGCCGACCAGATCATATTGCTTGGCCCGGACCGCGCCCGGGTCGGTATCGAGCAAGTGTTCGTCCTCGGCATAGAATCCAGAGAACGGGTTGTGGGTGGCGTCCCACCGGTTCCCGTCCGCGTCCCATTCCAGGAGCGGGAACTCATAGACCCAGCAGAAGGCGATCTCGTCCGGGTCGGCCAGGCCGAGGCGCTCCCCGAGGGTTGTCCGCAGCGTGGAAAGGACCTTGGCGACCGTCGTGGCCACGTCGGCGACGAGCAGGACCAGGTCGCCCGGGCCTGCTCCGAGACCGGAGGTAAGGGCAGTGATCTCGGTTTCCGAGAGGAACTTGGCGATCGGGGAGCGCACGCCGTCGGCATCGACGGCGATCGTCGCCAGGCCCTTGGCACCGGCCGACTTCGCCAGGTCCGTGAGGGCGTCGATCTCGCGCCGGGTATAGCCTCCGCAGCCTGGGGCGACGATCGCCTTGACCTGGCCGCCGCCGTCGAGGACGCCCCGGAAAGCATTGAAGGCCGTCGTGGCCAGGGCGGGGCCGACGTCCCGCAGTTCGATTCCGAAGCGCAGGTCGGGCCGGTCGGAGCCATAGCGGGCCATCGCCTCGGCGTAGGTCAGGCGGGGGATCGGCCGCTGGCGGACAGTGTAGGGAGAGAAGCGGTCGACAAGGTCAAGGTAGAGACCTTCCATCAAGGCCATGATCGTCTCCTGGTCGACGAAGGTCATTTCCAGGTCGAGCTGTGTGAATTCTGGTTGGCGATCAGCCCGTTGGGCCTCGTCGCGGAAGCACCGGGCGATCTGGAAGTAGCGGTCCAGCCCGGCGATCATCAGCAGCTGCTTGAGTTGCTGGGGCGACTGGGGCAGGGCGTAGAAGCTGCCCGGTGACGAGCTGCTGGGTACCAAGAAATCCCGGGCGCCCTCGGGGGTGCTCTTGATCAAGAGAGGTGTCTCGACCTCGACGAAGCCCTGCCCGTCGAGCACATCGCGGATGTACTTGACGACCCGGTGGCGCAGCAGGACGTTGCGTTGCATCGGCAGACGGCGCAGGTCGAGGTAGCGGTGGGCGAGGCGGAGGCTCTCGTCCACGTCGGCGTCCTCGTTGATGTAGAAGGGAGGTGTCTTGGCCGCGTTCAGGACAACGGCCGAGATGGCCTCGACCTCAATATTTCCGGTCGCCAGCTTGGGGTTGCCGGTCCCCTCCGGTCGCTGGCGAACTCGACCGGCGATCTCCAGGACGAACTCATTGCGGACGTCGCTGGCGACCTGGTGGGCATCCGGTGCCGTCTCGGGGTTGAAGACGACCTGGGTCAAACCGTAGCGATCGCGCAGGTCGATGAAGATGAGCCCGCCGAGGTCGCGACGCCGGTTCACCCAACCCCGAAGTGTCACGTTCTGCCCGGCGTCTCCGGTCCGCAGCGAACCGCAGGTCAGGACGTCGAGAGTACGGGGGTCGATGTCGTGGGTGAGATGGCGCTGATCGGTCACGGGGTCACACC
>JBBJOE010000240.1:0-4953 GCA_037721765.1 Thermomicrobiales bacterium | reverse complement strand
CCCGGCGAATCGTCATTGCCACTGTTGTCGTCGTTGCCGTTGTCGCCGCCATTGCCACGGTTGCCGTTGCCGGGCTCCGATGTCGCAAGCGCATCGTCATCCTGGTCATCGTCTCCAGTGGTGGTCCCGACGGAAATCTCGACGTCGCCGCCGCTGAACCGGGCGTCACCGAGCAGGAAGTAGGGCGGGCCGCCGAAGGTGCTCGAAGGGGTCAGGTTGATCAGCGTGATCGTGTTGTCGCCGTCCTCGAGCAGCTCCGGCGCGATCCGGAACCCCACCTGGCTCCAGACCGACGGATCGCCGGTGACGGCGTTCCAGTTGACGAAGAGGTTATCCCCCTCGTAGACCCGACGGCCATTGACCTCGATCGCGATCGGGTTCAGGCCTTCGAGTTCGTCATCGATGCCGAGGACGGTCAGCGTGATCGGCTCGTCCGGCTGGTCATCCAGGCTAAAGGCGAGCGTCGCGGCCGGATACTCACTCTGCGCCCCGTAGACCGCGACCCAGGGGCGGCCGTAGTAGGCCTGTAGCTCGGGGTCGGCCTGGTAGAACCCCCCCATCCAATCGGACGCGGCCACCGGGACGCCATCGTCGTCACCGTCACCCTCGTCATCGTCGTCGCCGACCCCTTCGGTCGCGGCGGCCGTGGCCGTGGTGTCCGCGTCGCCGGCCGTCGCGGCCGTGGCGATCTCGAAGACGACCGGCGTGTTCGTCGCTTCGACGGTCTCGGGGTCCTCGCCGGCGGCGGTCGTGGCGGTCGAGAACTCGATCACGATCGGACCCGCCGTGCTCGTTGCCTGGGCCGCGCCGCGACCGGTGGTCGTGGTCAGGGTGAGGCCAGCGGCGGCAGTGGCGAGGAGGGCACAAACGACGAAAATGGTTTTGACCATGGGTCTTCCTCCGATACCGGTGAATGGGTCCCCGCGACGATGCTCCCGTTTCGGGCGTCGTCGCGGGGACCGCAATCCCCCGGCCATGGGAGCGTCGAGGGGTCGTCACCGGTGATACGCCGGGACCGATCCCGCTCCGGATCAGCTCATCCCAACGACGGCCCGTGCCAGGCGCTCGACGCCGGGGAGGTCGTCGAGCTCCAACCACTGCAACATGATCTCCTCGACCCCGGCGGCGCGGAATCGCTCGATTCCCTCCCGGATCTCGGTCTCCGAACCGATCAGGGCGCCGCGTGCCCGCAGGTCGGCCGCGTCGCGGTCACCGAGCCGGCGGCGGAGTTCGGTCGCGTCGTCGCCGGGGGCCACCCTGGTCATCAGGGTCCGGACGATCGAGCCCGGGTCGCGACCCTCCGCCACGGCGAGGGTGGTCAACTGGGCCGACAGTTCGGCAAAGTGGTCGGGGGTGGTGAAGACCGAGTTCCACTCGGCGGCGTGCCGGGCCGCCAGGGGGAGGGTGCGCCGGGGGCCGTTGCCGCCGATCACGATTCGGGGCGGTCGTGCATCCCCGGTCTCGGGAATGAACTCGGCCCCATCAAGATGGGTGAATCGTCCGTCCCGGGTGACGGGACCGTCGCGGCGGACGAGCCGGCCGACCGTTTCCAAGCCGTCCGCGAACCGGTCGAAGCGGCCCGCCAGGTCGAGCAGGTCGAAGCCGAAGGCCGCGTGCTCCCGATCCTGCCATCCGGCCCCCAGGCCGAGCCGGAGCCGGTCGCCGGAGAGATCGTTGACCGCCAGCGCTTGCCAGGCGGTGATGACGGGGTCGCGGAACGAGAGAGGCGAGACGAGCGGGCCGAACGTGATCCGCTCGGTGTGCCCCGCTAGCCAGGTCAACGATGCCCACAGTTCGAGGGCGGGGAGGACCGGACCGGTCGGGTTCGTGAAGTGGTCCGAGCGATAGAGCCCCGCGAATCCGAGCGTCTCTGCCGCCCGGGCCATCCCCTGCCAGCGCGGCCAGGTCAGGCCGTCCTGGCCCTCGACCATCAATGAGATCTTCACCGGTCTTCCCCTCATTCGTTCACGTCTCCGCGACGGCGCCGCCGATCGGCGAGCCGGCGCGGTCCGTCTGGCGCAGAGTGTAGCCAACGGGCGACGCCCCCGGGCAGCGATCCGCGACGGGGACGCGGCATGGTCTCGGAGTCGGTCGCTCTGGGACCCGAGGGCTATTCGTTGGCGCGGAGTCTGGTCACGATCGCCGGGCGGCTCGGGACAAGGTTGGGGACGACATCGTAGGCGTGATCCTGTCCGAGGAGATTCCCGATCGCCGCGGCCGGGACGGGCGGCGAGAAGACATACCCTTGGCCGATGGTCGCCCCGATCGAGCGGGCATGGGCCACTTGCTCGCCGCTCTCCAACCCCTCTGCCGCGACCACGATTCCCAGGACGTGCGACAGGGACGCGATCGAGGTGGCGACCACGACCGCGCGCGGGTGATCGGGAACCAGTCCCATCAACGACCTGGCCAGTTTGACCCGGTCGATCACTGCCTCTTGGAGCAGGGAGAGTGGCGTCAGACCATGGCCGAATTCGTCCAGCGCCACCCGGACCCCGATCTCCCGCAGCGGGACGATGGTTCGTTCGGGAAGGCCCGCCGCGTGGTCGAACCACTCCGAGCCGATCTCGACGATCAACTGGCCGGGTAGGAGCCCCGCGTTCCGCAACGAGGCTTCGATTCGGCCGATCAGCATCGGGTCGATCGCCTGGGACGGCGACAGGTTCACCGAAATCGAACCGGGCGCGGCATCCCCGTACAGCCGGACCCAGGTCGTCGCCTGCTGACAGGCTTCATTGAACACCCATTCCCCGATCGGCACGATCAAGCCCGTCGCCTCGGCCAGGGCCAGGAACGACCCCGGTGGGATCAGGCCGTGGACGGGGTGCTGCCAGCGGACGAGGGCCTCCATGCCGACGATCCGCCCCGTCGTCAGGTCTACTTCCGGTTGGTAGTGGAGCCGCATCTCGCCACGCTCCACGGCCCGTTGGAGTTCGTGCTGGAGGGAGGTCCGGTGGATGGTGTCGGCGTTCATCCGGGGCTCGTAGACCAGAGTTCGGTTCTTCCCCGACAGCTTGGCCTGGTAGAGGGCGGCGTCGGCGTCGCGGAGCAGCTCGATCGCCGACGCCTCGCCCGGCCGGCCAAACGCGATCCCCAGACTGGCCGAGACCAGTGCCTCGCGGCCATCGATCTGGAGCGGTTCGCGCAGGCGAGTCAGGACCCGGTCCGCCAGTCGCCGCGCCTCTCGCGGCCCGGTGATCGTGGTGAGCAGGATGGTGAACTCGTCGCCCCCGAACCGCGCGACGGTGTCCGTCGGTCGTAGGCTCTCCCGGAGGCGATCGGCCGTCTGGACCAGCACGGCATCCCCGGCCTCATGGCCGAGCGAGTCGTTGATGGCTTTGAATCCGTCAAGGTCCAGAAAGATCACGGCTACCGACGGGACATCCCCGCCCGGGGCTGCCGGTGCCTGCAGGGCCCGGTCGAGGCGGTCCGTGAACAGGGCCCGGTTCGGTAGCTCGGTGAGCGCGTCGTGAAAGGCCCGGTGGGTCAATCGTTCTTCGACGGCCTTGCGATCGGTGATGTCGTGGATCGTGCCGATGATCCGGACCGGCGTCCCGAATTCGTCCACGATCACCTCGCCCTGCTGGTGGACGGTGCGAACCTCGCCGGTGGGTTGGACGATCTGATGGTCGACACTGAAGGAGGTCCGGCTGGACACCGCCTCGTCGATGACGGCATCGACCCGCTTCGCATCGTCTGGATTGACCCAATCGACGTACCGGTCGATGGTCGGCACGAATGACTGGGGTTCGTAACCGAGGATCCGGAAGACCTCGTCGGACCAGAGCATGGTCCCGGAGACGATGTCCCAATCCCAACTACCCAGCCGCGCGATGCGTTGCGCCGCCTCCAGGGACGCCGTCGCGTCTCTGGACGTGACGGCGGAGACGTCTCTGGCGGCCACGCGAATCCCGGTACGGCCTCTCGCGGCCACTGCCAAGATGGGGAGGAGGAGCGTCACGAGCCAAGCATCCGAGAGGGCGACGAGCGCGAGGACCAAGCCGGCGGCGACGGTCGGGATCGCCACCGTCACCCGCTTCCAAGACGGTGCCCCGGTGTCGGCGGCGCCGGCGAGTGCCGACCACGGCTTGCCGCTCACTGTCCCGGCTCGCACGTTGGAGACGGTCATCACGCTGACCACCCACATCACGACGGCCGCGATGACCAGCCAAACAACGGCGCGGGGAGAACCGAACGCCGGGACCCGGGAGTCCCAGCCGGTGATGTTCAGGACGATCGATCCCGCTCCTGCCGCCAGGGCCCGCGGCACGGTCGAAACGGACCACCGGAGGGCATTGATCCGGTGGCGGCCGGCCGCGTGGTCGAGGAGCAAGATGATCGCCGGAACGGCGACCACGGCCAAGATCGCCACGGGTGGTGGATAGGCGATAACGATGGCGATCTCGATCGCCATCGCGGCGGCCACGGTCACTCCCGTCCCGAACTCCCGGCCGAGGCGTCCCACGATGATCCCGGTGACCACGAGGGCGATCGCGACCACCACGAGATGGGGAGGGATCGGCCGCCAGAGCGGGAGGGCCCCGGTCATCATTGCGGCCAACGCCACGAGGAAGGCGGCGACGGCGATCCTCGGTGTTGCCGATCCGGTGCTCACTGGTATCGCCAGGATCGGGACGGATGGACCCCAATCCGAGCCCCGGCCGGGCGGATCGCCGGGCTTCGCCCGGTCGCCCGCCGGAGGGACATGCCAGCGGCGGCGCGGGTGAGCGACCCTCGTGACGTCGAAGTGCCTCGTGACCCGGGCCCGCCCGGGATCGCCCCGGGGGGAAATCCGGGTCGGCGACCACGGTGGATCGCGGTTCGCCAGGTCTGACGGGACATCCGGGTAACCCCTTCTCGTGGCTGGACGGCGCCGGGTCAAGACCGGGGGCCGAGAGCCAGTCAGGCAAGGCTATGGCGACCCGGTGCCGGGTCGCCATAGCCTTCGGGTAC
>JBBJOE010000239.1:0-4958 GCA_037721765.1 Thermomicrobiales bacterium | reverse complement strand
GTCGCATCCGTCGCGCCACGGGTCCGTCGTTGCGACCGCGGAACCGCCCACCGCCGCCGGGCGTCGCCGCCGGGCAGCGAGGCGGGCCCACTCCGGTCACCGCAATGTGCCAATGGTACAGTCAACCGGCTCCCGTGAGTGTCGGGAAAAGCCCGTAACCACGCGGTGATCGGCCGGACGCGGGCGTCCGGGTCACCGCCGGGGCGCCGCCGATCCCATGATGGGATGATCCGTGGCATGGGTGGTGACGGCACCGGGGGGCCGGATAGAGCGACGCCTGGTGAGTCCGGGCATCGGGCACCGCTGGCAAGGTGGGACGTGCCCGTCGCGTCGCGGCACATCCATCGCACGCATCGGCTGACCAGGGCGGGTCCCCGGACGAGGGTAAAGACCCGGCCCAGTCGCGAAGGGACACGTTATGGGACAGGGAACCGGCACGGGGATGAGGCCGGGGTCGGGAGCGGAAGTGAACCTGGCGGCGTGGTCCGAGGCGATCACCGCGGATGCACGTCTCCACCCGGTGCGGACGAACGGCGTCACGCTCTCGGTCGCGGAGTACCCCGGTCCGGCGGGCGCGGGGGACGACGAGACGGTGGTGCTCCTGCACGGGATCGGCAGTTCGGGCGCGTCGTGGTCGCCGGTGGTGGCTGGGCTCGCGGCCCGGTTCCGGTTGCTGGTGCCGGACCTGCGCGGCCACGGGGCGTCGGGCCGGCCGGGGCGGGGCTACCTGCTGCCGGACTACGCCGCCGACCTGGACGGGCTGCTGGGCGCCTTCGGCCTGGATCGACCGCTGCTGCTCGGCCACTCCCTCGGAGGGCTGATCGCCCTGACATGGGCTAGGGCGCGGCCGGATCGGGCCCGGGCGATCGCGTTGGAAGACTCCACCCTGCGGGGCGGCCCGGGCGTGATCCCGGCCTTCGACGACTGGATTGCCCTATCGAGCATGTCCCCGGCCGATGCGGCCGCCCATTACGCCAAGGAGCATCCCGAGTGGCCGCCGGAGGACTGCTGTCGGCGCGCCGAGGCCATCACGTCGGTGGTGCCCGGGGTGTTCACGGAACTGCGGGCGGCGAACCTCGACCCCGGCCAGGCGGACCGGATCGCATCGTTGGCGGGGATCAGGTCGCCGGTCCTGCTCGTCCACGGCGACCTTGCCGCCGGGGGGATGGTCGACCCCGGCGACGCGGAGCGGTTCGCGGCGACACTGCCGGCCAGCCGGGTGGTCCGCATTGCCGGGGTGGGCCACAGTCTCCACCGCGAGCGGCCGGACGCCCTGTTGGCGGCGGTGCTCCCGTTCCTGGCCGAACATGCCAGCGCAGGTCGTCACTGAACCCAGTCCCGCGCCAGCGGCCCTGACGGTCGGTGTGCGTCCCAGCCCCTGACCATGTCGCGGTACCCCTGGCACGTTCTTCCGGCGATGGCGATGGCGATCACGGTCGCACGGCGGACGGGACTACCCGTGATCGGGGGACGCCTCGCCACGCACCTCGGGAGGGGCGCCGCTCCGGTACCACGGCATCATGGTCCGGGCGGTCGAGGTCGCCGGGTGATTTCCCCTGGTTGAGCTCCGACGACGACTCGAACGGCCCGGGGACCATGCCCCCGGGCCGTCGGAACCGGTACGGCGAGCATCGCGTCACGGGGTTCACGCCCCCGCGTCACGGGTGCCCTACCCCGTTTCACGGGACCGGCGTTCCCCGGTCGTCGACGAAGGTGGTGAACGGTTCGTCCGCCTTGAGCAGGCGCGCCTCCCAGAGGACCGTCGGCTCGTCGCTGGCGTTCCATCCCGTGTGGGTGGTGTGGGTGGTGAACTCGTCGAAGGACACGCAATCGCGCGGTTCCAGGATGACCTCGGTCCCGATGGCCAACGGCTCGGTCGTCTCGGGCGTGGCGCCAGTGCCGCCACGGGTGACCATCGCGGCGCCCTCCTGGATTGCGAAGCCGAGGGCACCCGACTGGACGCAGACGATGATCGCGGTCGGGTGGACATGGCGGGTGACGTAGGCGTCCGGTTCGAAGACGCTCTCGGCCATCACCAGCCGGTAGCCCGGGGCGACGGCCGGGTCGATGGCACCGAGGACCCTGCCCTGGAAGCCGACGGCGCCGGGCTCGGCATCAGGCGGCGGCGGGCCACCCTGGGCCAGGACGCCGGCCAGGGTCCCGGCCATCGCCAGGCCGAAGAACGAGAGACAGACCACCGCGATGACGGCCGGACGATGCAACCTGCGGACGATGCGAACCATGCGACTCCCCTCTCTGGCGTGCGGCGTCCCCCGTTCGAGGGGTAGCGCCGATCTCGGAGCGGGTCCGGATAAGTCTCGATCCCGCCTCCCGATCATGGGGGAGCGGGTGATGATGCGCATCGTAGAGAGTACGGGGACGCCGACGACCAGGCCGGCCGATCTGGCACCGTAGCCCTACGGGGGAGACGCGGGACGATCCCCCGCGAGGGCGTCAGACCAGGCCGCGACGGACCGCCAGCGTCGCGGCGGCGGTGCGGGAGGTGACATCGAGCTTGGCGAGGATGTTCCGGACATATGAGGTCACCGTCCGGTAGGTGAGGCCGAGGGACTCAGCGATCTCCCGGTCCGAGTGCCCCTCGACGAGCAGCCGCAGCACGTCGTGTTCCCGCGGCGTGAACACGGTCGTGGCACCCGGACCGGCCGGTGCCGGCGTGGCCAACGATGCCACGAGCGCGAGCACCTCGTTCGCCTCGGCCGTCGCCCGCTCGGTCCCCATCGCCTGCCCAGCCTCCCATGCCACGGTGAACGCCCGCTGCCCCATCGCCGCGCGTGCCGTGGCGGCGGCGCGGGCGAGCCGGTCACGCTCCCGGGCGGGAGCGACGTAGCCGAGCGCGTCTCCCATACGCGATGCCGCCCCGAGCAGGCGTGTGGCCGGATCCGCCAGGTGGCATCGCGCGGCGAGGGTCCCCGTCTCGGCCAAAGCGGCGACGAGACCATCCCGGCTCCTGACCTGGGCCCAGAGACGCAGGCTCTCGGCATAGTGGGCCGCCGCGATGGCCACGTCGCCGCGCGCGGCCGCGATCTGGCCGAGCGCGAGCAAGGTGATGGCGACCCCATGGTTGAACCCAGTCTGCCGGTACAAGGTGATCGCGTTCGACAGCAGTGCCTGGGCACGAACGAGATCATCTCGCCCCAGCGCCACCATCCCAAGCAGATAGCGGGTCGTTGCCAGGCCGCCGGTATTGCCCAAGGTCTCGTGCTGCACCGCCGCCTCTTCCAGTGGTGGGATGGCCCGATGGTCATCCACACCGTCCCGCAGCACGTTGCCGAGAGCCGTCAGGGCATGGCCGACCCCTCGTTGGTCGTCCAATTGCCGTCGTAGGGCCAAGCCTCGCCGCACGAGAGCGGCCGGGTCCGGGCCACCGAGCCCGTGTTCGATGATGCCGAGCTTGATGAGGGCCATCGCCCGCGCGGCCGGAACAGCCTCACCGCCGGTCTCCAATGCCCGGATCAACCAAGCGCGACCCTCGACCTGGAGGCCGCGGTAGCACCAGAGCCCGCCGAGGGCGGCGGCCAGGCGCAACAGTGACGAGCCGTCGCCCGTCTCGTCCAGCCAGGTCAGGGCCGCCCGGATGTTGGGCAGCTCGGCCTCCAGCCGGTCCAGCCAGAGGACGTGATCCGGCCCGCCCCAGATCGCCGGATCGGCTCGCTCGACCAGCTCCACGAAGTGCGCCGCGTGCCGGTCACGGATCGATCGTTCCTCGCCAGTCTCGGCCAATCGCTCCAGCCCGTACTCGCGCACCGTCTCCAGCATGACAAAGCGCGGCCCGCCGTCGGGGTCCTCGTCCTGACGCAGCAGGCTCTTCGCCACGAGCGACCCGATGACATCGAGGGTGTCAGGGCCGGAGCCGCCATCGGGGCCGCCGACGGCCTCCGCGCCTTCGAGCGCGCACCCCCCGGCGAAGACGGCGAGGCGTCGGAAGACCGTGCGCTCCCCCGGGGTCAGCAGGGCGTGGCTCCAGGCGATCGCATCGCGCAGGGTCCGTTGTCGTTCGGGGAGGTCGCGGGCGCCACCGGTGAGGAGTGGGAGACGCCGGTCGAGCCTCTGGAGCAGGGTGGTCGGCGTGAGGTGGGAGAGGCGGGCAGCGGCCAGCTCGATCGCCAGGGGCAAGCCATCGAGGCGCCGGACCACGTCGTCGATGGTCGCGACGTTGGCGGGGGTCAGGACGAAGTCGTCCCGCACCGCCCGCGCCCGCTCGGCGAAGAGGCGGACGGCCTCACTCTGGACCGGGTCATCGGCCGATCGGGCGGGATCGGGCAGGGTCAGCGGGGGGACGGTGATCACCCACTCCGCCGAGAGGCGAAACGGTTCACGACTCGTGGCCAGCACCGCCAGCCCAGGGCACCCAGCGAGCAGGCGGGCGATCAGCGGGGCCGCGTCGATGACTCGTTCCAGGTTGTCCAGCACCAGCAGCAGATGCCGGTCGGCCAGGATGTCCACCAGGCGATCGGCGATGGGTCGGTCGTCCACCGCCCGGAGACCGAGGGCGTGGGCGACGGTCGGCGCGAAGAGATCGGGAGTGGCGACCGCGGTCAGATCGACCGGGGCCACCCCATCGGGATACTCGGCTTCCAGACATCCGGCAACCCGTTGGGCGAGGCGCGTCTTGCCGACGCCACCGGGGCCGGTCAAGGTGACGAGGCGCACGTCCTCGCGGCGCAGCAGGGAGGAGACCGCTTGGATCTCCCGCTCGCGCCCGACGAAGGAGGTCAGCGACGCGGGGAGCGCCACGCCTAGCCTTTCCCGGCCGGGGAAGCCCCGGGGAAGGCGCTGGTCGTGATCAGCGTCGTTGGAGCCGGCGGATGTCGGACCGATCATGGGTCGCATCCTGCGCTTCGACCACACCCCGAACACCCATCATGCGCCGCCGCACCGCTCGCGTCAATCGCGTGCCCGCAGGTCCCTCTCCCGCACGTGCGTCTCGCTCCCGCGGG
>JBBJOE010000238.1:0-4980 GCA_037721765.1 Thermomicrobiales bacterium | reverse complement strand
CCAGGCGAAGGAGCGGGAGGTGGTGCCGCCCCCGGGCTCGGCCCGGTCGATCAGGATGACGCGCGCCCCGTCCCTGGCGAGATGGTACGCGACGGAGGCGCCAACGATTCCCGAACCGACGATGGCGACGGTGGGCATGGGGTGGTGTCCTTCGGGAGGGTCGCCGGGGACGGACGTCCGGGCGAGGGCGATCGCCCATCCCGGGGGGTCGGGACGATGGGGGGCGAGGCGATGGGTGCCGGTCCAGTTCGGGTCGCGGAGATGCCAACGGTGGTCACCCGCGGAGGGCCGGGACTCCGCGTCATTCATTCTACGACCGCGGCAATCCGGCGTGGCGGGTGGATGACGCGGGGGGACCGGATGGCAAGGGCGAACCACCGGTGACCGGCCGAACGAGACCATCCAGGAGGCGAGGCCGTTCGGGCCCGTCGCGGGACGATCCCCATCTCGGGATGGTGGCGACCCCATCGTCGCGACGGCCGCACATGGCCAGGGACGTGATGCGCCGGGTTGGGTCTCCGTCGAGAAGACGAGGAGACGTGCGATGACGCACCAGGAAACGACCACCCGCGATGCCCAGTTGAAGACCCTGCTCGACAAGGCCCAGAAGGGCCGCCTGAGCCGGCGCGAGGTCGTCCGCCGCGCCTCTGCCATCGGCGTCTCGGCCAGCGCGGTCGGCGTCGCCCTTCGCAAGGCCCCGGTCGTCCGGGCCCAGAGCACCCCGGTCCAGTTCTGGACCAACTTCGTCGATCCGGATCTCAGCATCCTCCAGAGCATGGCTGACACGTTCAATGCCCAGTCCACCGGCACCCAGGTCGAGCTGCGCCAGGTCCCGCCGGCCGAGGTGACCGACGTCACCCAACTGATGACCGCCGTCCGCGGCGGCACCGGGCCGGATGTCTACCACCTGGACCGCTTCATCACCGCCCAGCGAGCCGCCGACGGCCTGCTCCAGGACCTGACCGATCTGTTGACCCAGCCGCTGACGGAGACACACCTGCCGTTCGCGGTCAGCGAGTCCTCGTTCGACGGCAAGCCGTATTCGATCCCCTTCGACACGGACGCCCGGGCGCTCTACTACAACATCACCCTGATGGAGGCGGCCGGGGTCGACCCCGCCCCGCTCGACGCGGCCAACGGTCCGGTCACCTGGGACGCCCTGGTCGAACTGGCGAACCAGCTCAACGTCAAGGACGCCAACGGCAACTACACCACGATGGGCTTCATCCCGTGGCTGAACCAGGGGTGGCACTACACCTATGGCTTCTCCTTCGGTGGCGAGTTCTTCGATGAAGAGGCCTGCGAGGTGACGCCCGACAACGAGCGGATCGTCGCGGCGTTCCAGTGGGTCCAGGACTACTGCGAGGCGCTGGGATACCAGGAGGTCTCGGCCTTCGGCTCCCCATCGATGCAACCCGGTTTCGCCGCGCAGGAGCACCCGTTCATCACGGGCAACCTGGCGATGCAGATCACTGGCGACTGGTATATCAACCAGCTGCGGACCTACGCCCCGGACATGGAATACGGCATCACCTTCATCCCGGGCGTGCCCCCCGTTGCCCGATTCGCACCGATGGTCAAGAATAAGGCCAAACGATCGTCGGTCCGCGTAGGCAGGGGACAGAGCGCGTGGCATCGACGACGACCGCGGTCGGCACCACCGACTACCATGCCAAGTTCTACGCTCACCAGGTCTCGCGGCGTCTGACCGGTGACTCGCCGGACAAGCTCGCCACGTCGCTCGTCGATGCCCTGGTCGACCTCAATCCCCACCAGATCGACGCCGCCCTCTTCGCGTTCCAATCCCCACTGTCCCACGGCGTGATCCTGGCCGACGAGGTGGGACTCGGCAAGACGATCGAGGCCGGCCTCGTCATTTCCCAATTCTGGGCCGAGCGCAAGCGGCGCATCCTCGTCATCACCCCCGCCAACCTCCGCAAGCAATGGGCGGCCGAGCTCGCCGACAAGTTCCATCTGTCCTGCACCGTGGTCGAGGGCGGCGACTACGCCCGGACCCGGCGCGCGAACCCGACCGACAACCCGTTCGACCGGGACGGCCGCGAGATCGTGATCGCCTCGATCCCGTTCGCCGCCGGCAAGGGCGGGGACCTCGAGCGCGTCCCCTGGGACCTCGTCGTCATCGACGAGGCGCACCGGCTCCGCAACGCGTCGGGCAAGTTGGCCGTCCGGCTGAAACGGGCCCTGGCGGGACGCAAGAAGTTACTGCTGACGGCGACCCCACTCCAGAACAACGTGATCGAACTGTGGGGGCTGGCAAGTCTGATCGACGAGCACTTCTTCGGCGACCTCTCCGCCTTTCGCGCCCGCTACGGCGGCACGTTGGACCAGCACGCCTTCGAGGACCTGCGCACCCGGCTCAAACCCCTCGTCCAGCGCACCCTCCGCCGGGATGCCCGCGAATTCATCTCCTACACCCAACGCATCCCGATGCTGGAGGAGTTCACGCCCACCCCGGAGGAACAGACCCTCTACGAGATGGTCTCCGAGTACCTCCAGCGGCCCAACTTGCTCGCCCTGCCGAGCGGGCAGCGCCACCTCATCACCATGGTCCTCCGAAAACTCCTCGCGTCGTCCACCTTCGCCATCGCCAGCGCCCTCCGGACCATGGCCACCCGGCTCGAACGCGACGCGGCCGGCATGGCCGCCGGCGAGGACCTGGAAGACACCCTGGCCGACGACTTCGACGCGCTGCCCGCCGTGCTGGAAGAATGGGACGCGGAGGGCGTCCCGCCCCCCCTCGCGCCGACCGTCCCCGAGCAGCGCGCGGCCCTGCGCCAGGAAGCCCGCGAACTCCACGCCTTCGCCGAGCAGGCCGAATCGATCGCACACAACGCCAAGCTGACGGCGCTGGTGGCGGGCTTGCGCCGGGCCTTCGAGCACACCGAGCGGATCGGCGCGCCCCGCAAGGCGATCGTGTTCACCGAATCCCGCAAGACCCAGCAGTACCTCCACCGCGTCCTCTCGGCCATGCCGGAGTTCGCCGACGGCCTGTTGCTCTTCGACGGGTCGAACGCGGACCCCACCTCGCGCCGCATCTACGACGACTGGCGCCACGCCCACGCCGGGTCCGACCGGGTCACGGGCCGCCGCGCGACCGACATCCGCGCCGCCCTGGTCGAGTACTTCCGCGACGACGGCCAGGTGATGATCGCCACCGAGGCCGCCGCCGAGGGAATCAACCTCCAGTTCTGCGCGCTGGTGATCAACTACGACCTGCCCTGGAATCCCCAGCGGATCGAGCAGCGGATCGGCCGCTGCCACCGCTACGGCCAGCGGCACGACGTCGTGGTCCTCAACTTCCTGAACAAGGACAACGAGGCCGACCAGCGGGTCTACGAACTCCTGGACGAGAAGTTCCACCTCTTCAGCGGCGTCTTCGGCGCCAGCGACGAGGTCCTGGGGACCCTCGGCTCGGGGGTGGACATCGAGCGCCGCATCGCCGAGATCTACCAGTCCGCCCGGACCAAAGAGGAGATCGCCGAGAAGTTCCAGCAGATGCAGCTCGAAATGACCGAGATCATCGACGAGATGCGGACCCTGACCGAGCGCAAGCTCCTCGAACACTTCGACGAAGACGTCGCCGAGCGGTTCCGCGTTCGGCAGGCCGGGATGAACGCCTCCCTCGACCGCATCGAGCGGGCCCTGATGACGGTGACCAAGCACGAGCTACGGGACCACGCCACGTTCGACGGTGCGGGCGGCTTCGTCCTCCATGCCAACCCCTACCCCGACCTGGCGACCGTCCGGCCCGGCCAATACCAGATGGCGTCGCGGGCCGGCAAGGAAGCGGACCAGCCCATCGCGGCCCACCTGTTTCGGCCCGGCCACCCACTCAGTCTCCGCCTGGTCGAACGCGCCGGTGGTCGTGCCCTGCCGACCGCCGAGGTCGTGTTCTCCTACGCGGCCCGACCCGCCCGCTTCTCCGCGATCGAGAGCTTCATCGGCGGTGGGGGATGGCTGGCGGTCGCCAAGCTGTCGATCGAGATGGGCGCCGGCGCCGAGGACCACCTGCTGCTGGTCGGCTTCGCCGACGATGGCCGACCGCTCGACCACGACCAGATCGAGGGCCTGTTCCGGCTGCCCGGCGCGACCTGGCGAACCGCGATGCTCGACGGCGACACCCGAGACCGCCTCGACACCTTGACTGCCGCGCGGCAGGGGGACGTGATGACCGCGGTCGAGACGCGCATCGCCGCCTGGATGGACCAGGAGCAGGCCAAGCTCGACGGCTGGGCCGAGGACCGGCGGACCAACCTCGTCGGCGAGATCGAGAAGCTCGACAAAACGATCCGCGCGCTGCGCAAGGACCTCCGCGCCACCCCCGGCGACCTCCGGGCACGACGCGAGCGGCAATTGGAGATCAGCCAGGCCGCGAAGCGACGCGACGACCTCGAAGACCAGAACCGCCAGCGCCGGCGCGACATCGAACGCGAGCAGGAGACGTTGCTCGACCGCGCCTTCGCCAGCATCGAGAACACCCTGGACCTGACGCCCCTGTTCACCATCCGCTGGAGGCTGGACCGATGACCGACCTGCTGCCGCAACGCCTCGACCTCGCCACCACGCGCCCCAGCGACGAGAAGCTGGCCCAACTCCGGCAGCTCATGCCCGAGGCCTTCACCGAGGGCAAGATCGACTTCGACGCCCTGCGACGCGCGCTCGGCGACGCGGTCGATGCCTCCCCCGAGTCGGAGCGCTTCGGCCTCCGCTGGCCCGGCAAGGCCAAGCTCCAGCAGGTCATCAACCAACCCAGCGTCGGCACCCTCGTCCCCCAACCGGACCAGAGCGTCGACTGGGACACCACCCAAAACATGATCATCGAGGGCGACAACCTGGAGGTCCTGAAGCTGCTGCAGAAGAGCTACGCCGGCAAGGTCAAGATGATCTACATCGACCCGCCCTACAACACCGGCAACGACTTCGTCTACCCCGACAACTTCACCGAGGGCCTGCAAACTT
>JBBJOE010000237.1:0-4996 GCA_037721765.1 Thermomicrobiales bacterium | reverse complement strand
TCGTCGTCTACGGTGATGGCTACCACCCCGAGGTCAAGAGCGTGATCGCCTGGGCCGGGACCAGCAAGGCCCTGGCGGCGAAGAAGATGATCGACCTGCCGTGGAACGCGCGGCGCGGCGAGACCGGTGAGGGCAAGGTGCCCCCGCCGCGCAAGGTGGCCGTCGTGAGCCAGACGACCAAGAACGTCGACGAGCTGATGGCCTTCGCCAACCAGCTCCAGGCGCTGGTGATCCCCGAGGGCGGCGAATTCCGCCTCTGCAACACCATCTGCGAGCCGACCAGCGAGCGGCAGCACGCCCTGAAGCGCTTGGTCGAGCGAGACCAGGTCGACCTGATCCTGGCGATCGGGGGTATGAAGAGCAGCAACACCGCCCGTCTGGCCGACGTCGGCCGCAAGATGGGGATCGAGTCGCACCACATCGAGCGCCCCGAGGATATCGAGGACGGGTGGCTGTCGGCCGCCAGCGTGGTCGGCGTCACGGCCGGCGCCTCCACCCCGGACGACGTGATCGAGGACGTCGTCAATGTGCTGGTGGCGAAGGGCTACGCGGCCCCGGAGGGCGGTATCCGCCCGGTCGACCCGGAGTACGTCCCGGCGTTCTAGGTGTCGGCATCCTCAAGGCCGTGACACCGTCGACACCCCCTTCCCCGCGTGGGCAGCGGGTGACGGTCGCCCGCCCGGACGAGAACTCCGGACCCATCATTTCGCCGCCGCCGGCTCTGGCGTTCGGCTCACGGTGTCGAATGCTTCTGGTCCCCGGGGCGAACCTACCCACGAGCTCCCCGTCACCGCCCATCCTGAATGGTCCGTCACCACCCAGCCCGAGTGGTCGCCCAGACGACCACGACCCCGGCCGTCGCGCCGAGGAGGGGCTTTTGGGTGCGGGCGGTGACGAGGACGACGACCACCGTGGCGACCAGGCCCGGTTCCCCGGCGGCCAGCACGGCGGGGACGACGATCGCGACCAGAACGGCACCCGGCACGGCGGCCAGGGCGGCATCGAGCCGGGGCGAATCGGGGAGGACCCGGGTCAGCACCGGACCGAGGACCCGGGTCGCGTAGGTGACGAGGGCCATGGCGACGATGGCCAGGTAGGCCGCGAGGTTTTCACCCACCGGCGGGCCTCGGTGCGGACGCCCCGGCTAGGCTGCCCGCGATGCCCCCGGCCAGGATGTACCAGGTCCCTCCCAGGGTCCGCTGGGCGACGACGGCGACGACCGCCGCCACGGCATACGGGACGAGATCGCTCCGGCCCCGCGTCACCCCGACCAGCAGCGCCGCGAAGAAGGCGGTGAAGATGAACCCAACGTCCCAGCTCTCCAGCCCTCCCAGCCGCGACCCGAGGCCGTGTCCGGCCGCGGTGCCCACGACCCAGCCCACGTAGACGGTGAGGCCGGACCCAATCAGGAACGCGGCGTCGCCCTGGCCGCGCCGCCGGGCCACCTCGGTCAGGGCCCACGATTCATCGGTCAGGAAATGCATCGTCACGGCGCGGCGCCAGCCACGCAACGGGCCGAGCCAGGGCTGGAGCGATGCCCCGATCAAGAGGTTGCGCAGGTTCACCACCAAGGTGGTCACGACCAAACCGACGACCGGCACGTGTGGTGCCCAGAGGTCGAGGGCGATGAACTGGGCCGCCCCGGCGGACACCAGGACGCTCATCACGATGGCCTGGAGCCCGCTCATCCCGACCTCGCGGCTCAAGACCCCGAAGACGACCCCGATCACCACCGAGCCCGGCAAGAGCGGCAGGGCAGCTTTGGCCCCGGCGAGGCACCCGGCCCGTCCCCAGCGCGTCGCCGTGCCGTGTCCCTCCCCCACCGCGCCCACCGGCATCGCTTCGGGCCCCCCCGGCGCGATGACCTCCGGCCCATCCGGCGGTGCCGGCGATGACGACACCCGCACCATGGCCCCCGGGGATGCGGCCCGCGACCGATTCACCGCGACCGACTCCTCCCCGGCCTTGCCCACCGCATCCGTGCCGTGCGTTCCCATCCGGCCCCGCTCTGCCCCCTCACCGCTCCCGGCCGGGCGTTCGACCCGGTCTCCCATCATGGGCCATCGTATCCCATCGGACGAGGCGCGATGCGTGCCCGTGGCCCGATCCATACGGATCAGCAGGCTGCCGGCGAACCCGCCCGGCGGCGACCGCACCGGTCGCCATGGTCGGCCCGCTTCCCATCCATCCCGTGATGGGTGCGGGCGGTACGCCACGCGGGAGAGACGACCGGGCCGCTGCCTTCACACCTGGCACCGGGTGACGGGGTAGACTGGCGCCACGAGACGGCCCGGGCCCCACGGCCCACCGGCCGCGTATCGGGGGACGGGCGACGCGCCCGGCCACGGGCCAGGGAGAGGACCATCGATGGGAACGGGACAGGCGGCTGGCGGGACGATCGACGGGGTCGAGGTCCACGCGGCGGTTTCGACGGAGGCCGGGGAGATCCTGACGCCGGAGGCGCTGGCGTTCGTCGCCGGACTGCATCGCCGGTTCGACCCACGTCGCCGGGACCTCCTGCGGCAGCGGCCGGAGCGGCACCGGCTGCTGGCCGCCGGGCAGTTGGACGACCTCGTCGCCATGCCGGACGCCGGGAGTGACGCCGACGGCGACTGGCGCGTCGCCCCGGCCCCGGCCGACCTGACGGACCGGCGGGTCGAGATCACCGGGCCGGCCGAGCGGAAGATGATGATCAACGCCCTGAACTGCGGCGCCAACGTCTTCATGTGCGACCTGGAAGATGCCCTCTCCCCGACCTGGCAGAACGTGACCGAAGGCCAGGTCAATATCCGCGACGCGGTCCGGCGGACGATTACCTTCGCCAACCCGGACGGTCGCCAGTACATCCTCAACGACGCGACCGCGACCATGGTCGTCCGGCCCCGGGGCTGGCACCTCCCCGAGCGGCACGTCACGGTGGACGGCGAGCCGATCTCGGCCAGCCTCTTCGACGCCGGGCTGCACCTCTTCCACAACGGCCGCGAATTGCTCGACCGGGGCAGCGGTCCCTATTTTTACCTGCCCAAGCTGGAGGGTGCAGAGGAAGCCCGCCTCTGGGATGACGTCTTCACGGCGGCGCAGGCCGACCTCGGCATCCCCCACGGCTCGGTCCGGGCCACTGTCCTGATCGAGACGATCCTCGGGGCGCTGGACATGGACGGCATCCTCTACGCCCTGCGTGACCACGCCTCCGGCCTCAACGCCGGCCGCTGGGACTACATCTTCAGCGCGATCAAGGTGTTCCGGGACGACCCGGCCGCCGTGCTGCCCGACCGCTCGGCGGTGACGATGACCGTGCCGTTCATGCGGGCCTACTCCCGGCTGCTGGTCCGCACGTGCCACCGGCGGGGAGCACACGCCATCGGCGGCATGGCCGCCTTCATCCCCACCCGCCACGATGCGGCGGCGAACGAGATCGCCTTCGCCAAGGTGCGGGAGGACAAGGACCGCGAGGCGGGGGACGGCTTCGACGGCACCTGGGTCGCCCACCCCGGCCTGGTCCCGGTCGCGGTCGAATCCTTCGCCGCCGTGCTCGGCGACGCCCCGAACCAGAAGGACCGTCCCTACGACGACATCCGGGTGGCGACGCGGGACCTGGTCGATTTCCAGGTGCCGGGCGGCACGGTCACCGACGCCGGCCTGCGGGCCAACGTCAGCGTGGCGATCCAATACATCGACGCCTGGCTGCAGGGGACCGGCGCGGCGGCGATCAACAACCTGATGGAGGATGCCGCGACCGCCGAGATCTCTCGGGCCCAGCTCTGGCAGTGGATCCGCCACGGCGCGACCACGGAAGCCGGCGCCCCGATCACCCGGGAGCGCTACGCCGCGACCCGCGCCGACGAGCTGGCCAAGCTGACGGTCAGCGATGCGACCTCGGACCGGACCGGCGAGGCGGCCGACATCCTCGATGACTTGGTCCTGGCGGAGGACTTCGTTCCGTTCTTGACGCTGCCGGCGTACGAGCGACTGGCGTAGCCGGCGAGGCGAGGACACCGGCGGTGCGACTCGACGCGTGACGACCCTATGTGCCGATCCGGGCCAGGGTCCGCAGCAGGGTCGCGTGGTCCTCGTCCGAGCCGATGGCCACCAGGGTCTCGTGGACGGCGCGGGCGTAGGTCTCGGTGGCTCGCTCGACCAGCGCGGTGCCCGTCGTGGTAAGCAGGACGACGCGGGCGCGCCGGTCGTCGCTCGCCCCGGAGCGGCTGACCAGACCACGCCCCTCGAGCCGCGTCACCAGCCGGCTGAGGGCGGGCTGGCTCAGGGAGACCACCTCCGAGAGGGAACCGACCCGGGCCCGCCCGGCGGGACAGGCATGGAGGTGCCAGAGCACGTCGAATTCGTTCAGGGCGAGCCCACTCGCGCGGTCGAGATCGATCGCGAGCCGCCGTGCGACCCGGTCGTGAGCCAAGCGGAGTGCTTGCCAGACGCCGGTGCGGGTCCCCCCCGGCTCCATCTCGGTGGAGAGCGGGTCGGCGGGATCTGCTCCGACCGCGGGGCTGCCTCCCTGTTCGGATCGGTCGGCGCCCGACGCATCGGCGCGGGAAGCCACCAGGGCCGCGACTGTCGCCTCGGGCGAGCGTCGGTCAGGCTCGCGCATGTCCCCGCCTCCCCTACTCCGTCGGCCAGCGATCCCAGGTGCTGAGGAGCGGCCCGAGCGACACCTCCTCGAAGGCCAGGTGGGCGAGGAGATGCTCCTCCAACTCGGTCAGCGCCGCGACGAGTCGGTCCCGGCTCTCGCCCGAGGGATCGGTCTCGACCTCGTTCGCCACGGCGGCGATGCGCTCGGTGATATGGTGGACCACCAGGTGGTCCTCTTCCAAGCGGTCGACGATCCGGTTCAGGCTCGGGTCGTGCTTGCGGACCATCGGGAAGACGGCGGCGTCCTCGATCGTGTGGTGGGCATGGACGAAGCGGCAATAGTGCAGGCAGCCGAACTTCAGTTGCCAGAGCGGGCTGTTGGTCTCCAACTCCCGGATCTCGTCCAACACGGCCC
>JBBJOE010000236.1:0-5004 GCA_037721765.1 Thermomicrobiales bacterium | reverse complement strand
CGCGTCCGGACAGGCCGAAATCGTCACGAGCGCGGGGACAAAGGTCCTGATCCGGGCGGTACGGCGCGTTTGGATAGGCCCCCGGGTACGATCGTATAGACGATTCGTGGGGTGACCCGGTCACAATGGGACGATCATGTGTGTCTTAGGTTCCCCGCTTCCGGCCGGGCCACCGGCCAATGCCGGCGCTGACAACTTGGCCGATCGACTGACCAGCGCCGGACGAGGGTGCGCGTGACGCGGCATTGGTCGCTGCGGACGCGGTTCATGCTGGCGGCAGTAGCCTGCCTGCTGCCCCTGTTGGCGGTGGTGGCCTACGTGCTGTACCAGAGCCTGGAGCATTCCCGGGAACAACTGATCGATGTCGAGGTGGCCGTCGGGAACGTCGTGGCGCGAGGCCTGGAGGGGGCGCTGCAGGAGACGACCGACGTGTTGTCCAACCTGTCGGCCGACGATCGGATCCAGCGGTTGGAAGTGGCCGCGGCGGAGGAGCCGTTGGCCTCGGCGGCGCAGAACCGGACCAACATGCGATCCCTATTCCTGGTCGATGCCACGGGGGCGGTGCTGACGTCGTCGGGGTCGATCGACCCGGAGCCGTTGGTGGCGTCGATGGAGGCGGCGATCCAGCGCAGCATGTTGGGTGAGACGGGCGTCTCCCCGTCGATCACGGTCCGGATCACGGACGGTGAGGAGCGGGTGATCGCGATCACCCAGCCCGTGTGGTCCGGCGAGGGGGACGAGGGGCAGCCGATCGCGGTGCTGGGAGCGCTGCTCTCGGTGCGGCGGCTGGAGCAGACCTTGATCCCGTTCGGGATGGGCGAGACGGCGATCGCGGTGGTCGGGATGGGGGGGAGCATCATCGCCTCGCGGGCGTCCGGGTTGGAGGACGACCTGGCGAGCGGCGACCAGAGCGCGACCTTCGCCGAGCCGCTGGCGGCGGGAGCGGCCGGGATCCCGGGCGATTTCGCGTACCGGGACGCCACGGGGCAGCAGCGCCTGGCGATCTCCCGGCCGATCACCTTTCCCGGCGCGGAATGGACGGTGTTGGTGACGAGCCCGGCGCCGACGACCTATGGCCCGAACCGGAGCCTGCTCCAGAACGGGATCCTGGCCCTGGCGGCGGCGGTGGTGGCGACGTTGGTCCTGGCGCTGGTGTTCGGGGAGACGATCGCCCGGCCGATCAGGAGGCTGACGACGCGGGCCTCCCTGATCGCGCAGGGGGACTTCAGCCAGCAATTGATGGGCAGCGACGAGACGATCGGGGCGGACGAGGTCGGTCGGCTGCGGGTGGCGTTCCAGGAGATGGCGACCCGGCTCTCGGAGCAGGTGGGGGACTTGGAAGCCTCGCGCCGGGAGCGAGAGTTGCAGGCCGACGAGCTGCGGGAATTGAACCGGCGGACCGTCCGGTTACAGGAGAACGAGCGGCGACGGATCGCGGCCGAAATCCACGACGCGGTGGCGCCGCTGATCACGGGGGCGCTGTACCAGGCCCGGGCGCTGCGGATGGGGAACGGCGCGACGCCGGCGGCGGAGCGGGACGAGGGCCTGGGTGCGGTCGGGGACCTGCTGGCGCGGGCCTCGGAGGAGCTGCACGGGGTGATCTTCGACCTCCGGCCGCCGGACCTGGACGACCTGGGGGTCGTGGCGGCGATCGAGCGGTACATGACCAATATCCAGCGCTCGGGCCTCACCTGCTCACTGGCGGTGGACGGCGACGTGCCGAACCTGACGCCGGAGGTGAGACTGGGGATCTACCGGATCGTGCAGGAGGCGCTGCACAACGTGCTGCGCCACGCGGCGGCGGACGAGGCGATCGTGCGGTTGGAGGTGCAGCCGGACCACCACGGTCACGACGCGTGCCTGCGGGTGACGATCCGCGACAACGGGGCGGGCTTCGACCCGGAGCGGGCGATCCGGCCGACGTCGCTGGGTCTGCTGAGCATGCGGGAGCGGGCGGCGGCGATCGGCGGGTCGTTCGCGATCGACTCGACGCCGGGCCTGGGGACCACGGTGACGATCGAGCGGCCATTGGGCGGGGAGCCGATGGACGGGTCGGACCGGCAAGGTGTGGACGGCCGGGATGCGACCTGGCCGGTGGGCCGGATCGAGACGACCGGCAGCGGCGTGGTGACCGGGCGGTTGGGCAAGCCGATGGTGGCCTGACGCGGCGTGCGCGCGGCCGTGAGCCACGTGCCTGGGAACGGCCCGAGCGGGGCCCGGCCGCGACGCTGGCAGGAACGCCGGACGGCGGGACAGGCGTTGGATCGCGCCACGGCCGGTGGGCGCATCGCCTCCCCGACGCCCCGGTCCCGACCGGTCGTCGCCACAACGCCGGTGACGACCCAGGGCGCGGACACCGCTGGTGACCTGTTCCCGGGGGCGGTATGGTAGTGACCATGATGGTGGCTGGCCCCTGATCCGGGGCGTGTCCGGAGCCGGCGGGGTACCGTCTCCGGAGCCGGCCCGTTCCAGGATCGGGACCGGTGAGACCTCGCGAGTGATGATGGTGACCTCCTTATGATCTCGGTGATGTTGGTGGACGATCACCCGGTGGTGATCGAGGGGTTGCGGAAGCTGCTGGCGGCGGCGGGCGACATCTCGGTGACGGGGGAGGCGCACGACGCCTCGTCGGCGATCGAGCAGGCCCGGGCGCTGCGGCCGGACGTGATCCTGCTGGACCTGCGGATGCCGGGGGCGAGCGGGGTCCAGGCGACGCGGCGGCTGCGGGAGTTGGAACTCGACTCGGCGATCATCATCCTGACCTCGTACGGGGACCAGGCGTATGTCCGGCAGGCGCTGGAGGCGGGGGCGAACGGGTACCTGCTGAAGAGCACGCCGACGGAGCACCTGATCGCGGCGATCCGGGCGGCGGCGCGGGGACACCGCCAGTTGAGCCCGGAGCTGCTGGACGGGTTGCTCGACGACTTCGGCGGCCTGGCCCGGGAGCGGACCAAGCGGGAGGCGGATCTGGGCGACGACGACCGGGAAGTGCTGCGGCGGGCCAGCCAGGGGGCGACGAACCGGGAAATCGGGGTGGCGATGGGCCGCAGCGAGATCGCGGTGAAGAAACGCCTCCAGGTGATCTTCGCCAAGCTGGGGGCGAACGACCGGGCCCACGCGGTGGCGGAGGCGATCCGGCGGGGGCTGATCTAGTCGGAAGACGGAAGACGGTAGTCGGAAGACGGAAGACGGGAGACGGGAGACGGGAGACGGGAGAAAGTGGGTAGGGGGTGCTCGTCCTGGCCTGGAGAGGGCGGCGTCGCTCGTCGGTGACGGCTTCGGCCTGGATGCGAGCGGACCGCGGGACGGGGCCGGACGTGCTCCGATACCATGCCGCCCGACGAGGCGTTCGCGTCGTTCGCTGGCCATGCGGGCCGGAAGTGCCGACACCGAAGGGAGCGAGACCATGCGGGCGGGCGAAAGGTGGGCGTACCGGGAACGGCGCGGCACCGCTGGCAAGCCGGTCCAACGGGCCCTGGTCGAGGAGATCGGGGAGAAGGGAATGAACCGGGCCCTGATCCGGATCGAGGAGGACGGGGCACCCGGTGAGGCGCAATGGCTGCCACGGGGGCGGCGGCTTGTGCCCTGGGACGAGGCCGAGGGCCCGGTGGACGAGGAGCGCCGCAAGGTGGCGGCGGACGCGGCGTCCACGTCGCCCGACCCGATCGTCCGGGCCGCCGTGGATCTGGTCTTCGGGATCTGCCCGCCGATGCTGGAGATATGGATCGGCCACGGGTCACAGGATCTGAACCTCGTCTCGATCCATGACGTGGCGGCGGCGGCCAAGTGGCTGGGCGTGCCGGAGGCGGTCCTGATGGCCCTGCCGGGCGCCTCCGTGGACCGGAAGGGGCGGATTCTGGGCTCCCTGGGCCGCGGCGGAGCCCCTGGCCCGGATGGTGGTCGCGGCCTACCCCGAGCCGGTGCTGGAGGTCGTCGAGTGGGGACGGCGCGACCAGGAACTGGTCGTCCTGACGGGAGGGCTGGAGATCGGTTTCCCAGAGCTGCCGGACCCGATGTGGGAGCCGATGCCCGTGGTGACGGATCCGCTCTCCGGGCCGTGGGCGCCAATGCCCGGGTGGGCCCCGATCACCGGGACGTGGGCGCCGCGCCCGGGATGTAGCGGGTCGACCCCCGGGAGTCGGAGGCCGTCTTCGATCTGGTGGGGTCGTGGTGCGGGGTGGGACCGGTCGAGCGGTTCGATGAGAACGCGGCGCCGCGGGCGGAGGTGGAGCGGCCGCGGGGCCTTCCGCTCGACATCGCGGGCGTGATCGAGGCGGGCGGTCACCGCGAATCGGCCAAGGGGTGATCGACGTGGTCTACGGCGGGGCGTTCGCCGGGTCGGACGACGAAGCCGGGGCGGAGACCGGCGACGAGCCGGAGGCGGTGGGGTCGCCCGCGGCACCTCCCACGCTTGCCTCTCCCGAATCGAGGCGACCGAAGCGGCGCGCAAGCGAGAGAAGAGCCCGGGGATAATGGGGACAGGACGCGGCCCGAGATCGGGCCGGGCCACGAGCCGGGGAGGACATCGACGTGGCGGGCAGAGGGTCGAGGCCGTCATATCACGGGACCCGGTGCCATGGGTCCAGAACCGGGGATGACGCTGGCCGAGCCATAGGGCAACGGCCGTGACCGCCGATCGGGCGGGGTAATGGAGGGTGGAACCATGCGAGCCGGAGAGAGCTGGGCCTACCGGGAACGCCCGAACAAGGTGGGGACGGCGGTGCAGCGGGCGGAGATCATCAAGACCGGCACCGAGGCAGGTAATAAGGCGCTGGTGCGGGTCGAGGTCAACGGCAGGATGCGGGCCGAGCAGTGGGTGCCCCGGTCGCGGCTGATCGCGTTGTGGGAGCAGGCCGAGGGCCTGGTCGAGGCCGAGGAACAGGTCTCGGCGGCACTCGAGGCGACCGAAACGCCGGACGGGCTATCGCGCGAGGCGGTGGGGGTGACATTGGCGACCGCGCCGATCACGTTGGGGATGCGGATCGGGACCGGAGAACGTGAGCG
>JBBJOE010000235.1:0-5008 GCA_037721765.1 Thermomicrobiales bacterium | reverse complement strand
ACTGGTCGCGCAGGCAGAAGCGGCACTCGCCGCAGGGGACGATCTGCTCCGCGACGACCCTGTCCCCCATCGCCACGCCGTGCCGCTCGGCGGCGCCCGCGCCCATCGCCACGAGTCGTCCGGCGTACTCGTGGCCGGCGATCGCGGGCGGCTCGACGTACCCCGGCTTGCCGTCCTTGCCCCAAAACAGTTCGCCACCCAGGAAGCACTTCATGTCCGAGGCACAGATGCCGACCGCGCCGACCTCTATGAGGAGTTCCCCCGGCCCCGGCTCGGGCACCGGCACCTCCTCGACCCGGTAGTCGCGCGGCCCATACGTCCGCACCGCCCGCATCGTCGCCGGCATCGTCGTTGACATCATTCTCTCCCATCAGGTATCTGAGCCGGTCATATGGGCGCCGGACGACCCCGGACCGAGCCGCCCCCGGCGCCCACGCCGCCACTGGGGCGCAGTGTATCGGAGGATGACGACGGGTGGGCATCTCCGGTCACTCACGTCGCGGCCGAGGCATGGTCCCGATCGTGATATGGCACCGGTGAGCGCTCACCCGGCGACCGGTCGTCCCTCGCCCAGGAACGCCGCCACTTCCTCGATGAAGCCGTCCGCCAGGACGATCGAGTAGTGGTTCGCCCCCGCGATCTCCACGATGTGACTATCCGGGATGATGCCACGCAGCCGTTCCGCCTCCGCCGCGGGCAGGATCTGACCGCGCTCGCCACCCAACAATCCCTCGGTGGCCCGGACGATCAGGGTCGGGGCCTTGACGTAGTCCGGCAGGATGTCGGTCCGGGTCAGGTACAGAGACGCCTGCTCCTCGGTGATGGCGTGCCGGGGCACGACCGAGATCGCCGTGCCGTCCGGTCGCACCTCTGCGTCGTGGCGAAAGTAGCGTTCCCAGAATGGGCGATCCCCGGCGAAGTGGGGCGAGGCGAGCATCGCGTCCAGGTAGGCGTCGAGGGATGGATACTCCACCCCGAGCCGGGCCAGCGCCGGGCCGATCGCCTCCATCGCGTCCGGCGGCAGCTTGCCGCCGGCGTCGACCAAGACGAATCGTCCCATCCGGCCCGGGTGGACGGCGGCCAGGTACAGGCCGATCAGGCCGCCGAGGGAGTGGCCGACGTAGTGGGACGATTCCAGGCCGAAGTGGTCGCAGACCGCCAGGATGTCGTCCGCATGGAACGGCAAGCCGTAGCCGTGGGGCGGCTTGTCGCTCTGGCCCCGGCCCCGTAGGTCCAGGGCGATCGGGAACCAGCCCCGGGCCGCCAGCTCGGGGCCACATTCCCACCAACACCTGCCGTTGGCGGTGATGCCGTGGACTAGCATCACCGCCCGCGCCGGATCCTCGAGGTCGCCCCAGGTCACCGCCCGGAGGGTGATGCCGTTGACGGGGATATCCCGTTCCCGTGGTGCGAGCGCGCCCCTGCTCATTCCGTCGTGTTCCCCCGCACCCCGGCGGGCCGCGCCACCGCGCCGCCGAAGAGGTGACGGAGTGACCGAGACCGTCCTCCGAACGCCCCGGCGAGACCGCGGGGGAAGAACATCACCAGCAGGATAAAGATGACGCCGAAGATGAAGAGGGGGTCCCGCAGCGACCGGCTCAACACGGCGGGCAGGCTGGCCACCGTGTCCGAGGCCGCCCAGTCGGTCAGCCGGATGTCGAGGTAGTGGTAGAACATCGCCCCCGCGACCGGCCCCCAGAGCGAGCCACTGCCGCCGATGATCACCATCAGCAGCAACGTCACCGTGAAGTTGGCGCCGACGACCCGGGGGGTGGCCCCGCTGGCGAGAAACAGGTAGACCATCCCGCCGCACGTCGCCAGGGCGCCGGAGATGACGAACGCCAGCAGCTTGAAGACATAGGGCCGCAGGCCGAGCATCTCGACCCGCCGCTCGTTCTCGCGGATACCCTTCCAGACCTGCCCGACCGGCGAGGTGACGAGGCGCCAGGCGAGCAGGTAGACCACGATCAGGGTCGCCAGCGCCAGCCAGTAGAGATTGTCGGTATTGACGACCCCGACCATCCACTCCGGCAAGCCACGGGTCCGCAGGCTGAGACCCTCCTCGCCGCCGGTGAGGTCGCCGACGTTCTTGCCGACGATCACCGCCCCGGCCTGGGCGAAGGCCAGGGTCACCATCGCGAAGTAGACGCCCTCCGTCCTCAGCGACAGCGCCCCGACCGCCAGGGCCAACACGATGCCCCCGGCGAGGCCGAAGAGCAGGGACGGCAGGACCGACCACTCCCAATGGCGCAGGGCGATCGCGGGCAGGTAGACCCCGGCCCCGAAGAAGAGGGCGTGGCCGAACGAGAGGACCCCGGTGAAGCCGAACAGCAGGTTATAGGAGAGGGCGGCGATGCCGAGCGTGAAGCCGACGGCCAGCAGCCGGAGGTTTCCCGGCAGGTTGAGCGGACCGTTGAACAGGCCCGGCACCTCGACCGAGAGGCGCGGGACGACCAGCAACACCAGCAGGACCACGACCGGCGCGAGCGAGCGCATCACCCCGCCCGGCGTCATCCTGGCCACCGTCCGGGCCGTCATCGCGTACTTCCCATCAGGCCGCCGGGCCGGAGCAGGAGGACGGCCGCCAACAGCAACACGATCACGAAGTCCCCCGCCCAGGACGTGTAGTAGTTGCCGAATTGCTGGGCCAGGCCGATGACCACCGCCGCCAGGGCGCTGCCGGTGACCGAGCCGAGTCCGCCGATGACGACCACGATGAAGGCGAAGATCAGGTTGACCGTGCCGAAGGATGGGTCGATCGAGCCGAAGTAGGCCGCCCCGAACGCCCCGCCCAATCCGGCCAGCGCACCGCCGAGGGCGAAGACCAGGGTGAAGGCGCGATCGACGTCGATGCCCAGGGCCCGCACCATCTCCCGGTTCTCGGCCCCGGCCCGCACGATCAGCCCGTATCGCGTCTTCTTGAGGAAGAGGAGCATGCCACCCAGCACCACCAGGGCCGCGACGATCAGCAGGAACCGGTTGTTCGGGACCCGGGCGCCCAGGATCGTGCTGGTGTCCGACAGCCAGTCGGGTTGGGGGAAGAAGCGGGCGTCCGGTCGCCAGATCACCGAGGTGAGCTGGCTCAGGGTCAGGCCCGCGCCGAGGGTCACCAGCACCTGGAAGATCGGCCTCGCGTACAGGGGACGCAGCAGCCCGACCTCGACCACGGTCGCCAGCGCGGCGCCGACGACCGTGGCGACGACGAGTGCCAGGAAGAAGGCCGGGGTGGAGCCCGTCCCGGCGGGCGAGAACCGGTCGATCGTCCACCAGGCGCTGTAGGCACCCCAGGTGAAGAAGGCGCCGTGGGCGAAGTTCAACACGTCCATCAGCCCGAAGATCAGCGACAGCCCCGCCGCCAGGAGGAAGTACATCGCGGCCAGGGCCAGCCCGGTCAGCGTCAGCAGGACGAAGGTGCTCACGCGTGTCCCCCCACTCCGAGGTAGCGAGCCTGGAGCGCCTCGTCCCCCGACACCTCGTCCATCGACCCGGCGTGGACGACCCGGCCATCATCGATGATCACGGCGTCGTCGCCCAAGGCGCGGGCCATCGCCAGATTTTGTTCGACGAGGAGGATCGTGGTCGTGCCCTTGACCGCGACCAGCGCCTCGGTCACCTGGTTGACGACGACGGGCGCCAGGCCCTTCGACGGTTCGTCGATCAGCAGCAGGAGATTGTCGTTGACGAGAGCACGGGCGATGGCGACCATCTGCTGCTGCCCACCGGAGAGCGAGCCCGCCCGCTGCGCGCCGCGCTTCTTGAGGTCCGGGAAGAGATCGTAGGCCCGCGCCAGGCGATCGCCCGTGGCGCCGGGCCGCTGGGCCAGCCGCAGGTTCTGCTCGACGGTCAGGCCGGCGAAGACGTCCCTGTCCTCGGGGACGTAGCCGATCCCCCGCCGCACGACCGCGTGGACGGACTCGCGAGTCAGGTCGGCGCCGTCCAAGGTGATCGTCCCCTCGCGGGCCGGTAGCAACCCGAGGATCGTCCGCAGCGTGGTCGTCTTGCCGGCCCCGTTCCTCCCCAGCAGGACCGTGACCCGGCCGGGCAGCACGTCGAGGGAGATACCCTGCAGGATGTGCGACTCGGCGATGTAGGAGTGGACATTCGCCAGTCGCAGGATCGGTTCGGTCCCGGTGCGGGCCGTCTCGGGCCGCTCGATGGTCGTGCCGATCATGTCACGCCCAGGTAGGCGGAGCGGACGAACGGGTCGGCCATCACGGCCGCCGGGGTGTCGTAGGCGACCAGGGCCCCGTTCGCCAGTACCGCGACGCGGTCCGAGAGGTCGTGGACGACATCCATCTTGTGTTCGACCATCAACACCGTCTTGCCTTCCACCTGGCGGATGCGGCGGATCACGTCGAGCATCACCGGCACCTCCTCGGCGCTGACCCCGGCCGTCGGCTCGTCGAGCAACAATACGTCGGGCTCGGAGCAGAGCAGGATCGCGAGGTCGAGCTTGCGCTTGTCGCCGTGGCTCAATGACCCGGCCACGACCCGCTCCTTCCCCGCCAGGCCGACCGTCTCCAGGGCCCAGGCGGCCCGCTCCCGCGCCGCCCGGTTATGCGCCGCGCCGCGCCAGAAGGCGTAGTTGCCGGGGTGGCTGGCCTGGGCCGCGAGCCGGGTGTTCTCCAGGGTAGAGAGCCCGGCGAAGACCGTGGTCAATTGGAACGAGCGGCCCAGGCCCTGCCGCACCCGGGCGAACGGCGGCATGCCGGTGATGTCATCCCCACGCAACCAAACGGAGCCCGCCGAGGGCGAATAGAGCCCGCTCAGCAGGTTGAACAAGCTGGTCTTGCCGGCGCCGTTCGGCCCGATGATCGAGACGAACAGCCCGGTGGGCACGCTGAACGAGACATCCTCGACGATCGTGGCGCCGCCGAAGCGCAGGCTCAGGCCACGGGTCTCGATAGCGGGTGGCAGGGTGGGAGTTGCCATGGGTGAGGCCGGGGGCGGGGACCGGGAGGGGCGCTGCTGGTCAACGACCGTCCCGCTCCCCGCCCCGTCGCTCGGA
>JBBJOE010000023.1:0-17757 GCA_037721765.1 Thermomicrobiales bacterium | reverse complement strand
GCCCGCACCGTCTGGCCGGGATAGAGCGTCGGGGAGGCGAGCAGGATATAACCGGTGAGATTCTTCGCTTCGATCGGGATGAAGGTCGGGGTCGCGACCCTCCCCGGCCCTGCCGCGTCCGCCGCGACCGTGATCTCCAGGCTGCGCTCGCCCCGGGCGCTGTTCCCGGCGACGTTCCGCACCGTGACGCCCTGGCCGTCCGCCTCGAAGCCCTGGACGGAACCGGGCAATTCGAAGTGGAACCGGGCTCCTCCCTTGGGAGCGAGCGGCACCTCGCCGACCAGAGCCCGGCCGACGTTGGCGACGTGGTAGGACTCCGCGACCGCGTCGGTGATCGCCCGGCCCCCATCCGCCGTCGAGAGGTAGAGCCGGTCGGCGACGGGCCCACGCCAATCGTAGGGCGAGTCGTCGATGGTCGCCAGACCGTTCTTGATCCCGAGCAGGCACCCCAGGTTGCCGGAGTTGCAGTCGGTGTCCCAGCCACAGGTGTTGACGATGGTCAGCGACTTCTTGAAGTCGTCTTCGCCGTAGAGCAGGGCGTGGATGATCAGGGCATGATTCGGCACCATGTGACAGTTGCCGCGGTACTTGTCATAGCCGTAGTTGGCGGCGATCAGGTCCCGGGCGACCCGCCAGTCCGGCTCTTTGGCGTGCCATTCCCGCACGTCGTTGATGAGTCGGGCGATGGTCGAATCGGCGGGGATGAAGGTCACGGCGATGTCCAGGAGCCGGTTCGAGTCCGATTCGACGAAAGCCTGGGCCTCCATCGCCGCGATCACCTGAGCACCGTAGATCGCCTCGCCGTCGTGGCTGACCGATCCGGCCCGGCGAGCGAGCTCGACCGCCAGTTCAGGATCGCCCGGCGCGATCATCGCCCAGCCGTCGATGAAGATCTGCGAGCCGATCTGTTCGGCGATCGTCTTGCTGTTCAACTCGATCGAGCCGCTCCGGGGGGCGGGCACCCCGGCTTGGAGGCGGAGGAACGCCGTGTGTTCGGTGGAGTTGCCCATCCCACCCCACCAGAGGATCGTCCGGGTCTCGACGATGTAATTGAGCCAGCTCTGCCCGATCTGCTCCGGCGTGATGTCCAGCCGGTTCCCGTGGTCGGGGAGGGAACGGAGGAACGTGAATGTCCCCGAGATGTCGTCGTCGGTGACGACGAGCACCCCGCCCTTGACCTCCGGCATGTAGCGATCGATTTCGCCGATCTCCCGGGTGATCCGCTCGTAGGTCCAACTCTCGACCGGCCGGCCCAGATAGACGCCGATCAGCTTGCCGAGCACCCCGGCATAGACGCGCTCGACGTAATCCGTGGGCAAGGGCATGAAAATCCTCCTGGATGGCGCATGTGGTCGATCGGGTCAGCTGAAACGGTCAGGCGTTGGCGGTCAACCGGTCGAACATGGCCGCTCGCTCCGCGACCGCGGCCGACCGTCGCACCTGGAGGCGATGAATCAACACCGCGAGGCCGGCGGCAAGCGGGTCGAGATCGACCCGGTTTGCCGTGTTGAGCCGGTCGATCCAATCGGTCCGGATCGCCGCATCACCGTGCAGGGCGCCGGTCATCGCGCCCACCATCCCGCCGATCGAGTCGTTGTCCCGCCCGTAGTTCGCCGCGGCGAGGACGCTGGTCTCGAAATCTCCGCCGGTGACCAGCAGGATGCCCAACGCGATCGGCAATTCCTCGATCGAGCGGACCCGGCTGGGACCCCAGTCGTCGGTCCCGTTCCCCCGGTCTCGAATGTTCTCGGCCGCACCGTCGAAGGGACGCATCGCGTCGCGCAGGGGACCGATCGCCTCACGCCAGTCGCTGTACTGGCGGGCCCGTTCGGTCACTGCCAGGATTGCCGCCCGGGTGCCGTCGTGGGCCAGATCGATGCCCACACCGACGATGGAATCGACCGTCGCGTCGGGCTTGAACGCCTCGGCCACGCAGGCCGCGACCACGCCGGCGGCTTCGAGGCCGTAGCTCCACTGGTGGGCTCCGAAGATCTCGATCGCCTCGCGGTAGGCCGCGCGGGGATCACCGGCATGGATGATCCCGACGGGGGAGGCATACATCGCGGCACCGCAGTTGACCATGTTCCCGTGACCGCCCGACCGAGGGTCGCAGTTGGCCAGCCGGAGGCGCATCAACAGCCACTTCTCGGGAAAGAAGAGTCGCTCGATCAGCGGCATCTCGCGCCCGTGCTCGGGCACCCAGCGGGTCTCGTCGGCGATGCGCGGCACGATCTCCCGGGCGAAGTCGAAGACATCCAGTTCTCCGTCCGCGTCGATGTAGATCTGACTCAGGACCATCGTCATGTGGGTATCGTCGCTGAACCGCCCGTCGCCTTTCCCGATCTCCGAGGGACCGTTCCAGGGTTCGACATAGTCGGTGATCCACCCGTATCGCTCCCGGACGACCTCCGGCTCCTTGCCTTCCGCGGGCGATCCGAGGGCGTCCCCGACCGCGCCACCGTAGAGCGCGCCCCGCACCTTGCGCTCTAACTCACTCCGGCCCATGCGTTCTCCCCTCGTCACGACTCCGGCGACCGGTCCCCTCTCGGCCTCCCCTGTCTACCCCTTCATGCCCCCTTGGGTCATCCCCTCGATGAATCGGCGCTGGAAGACCAGGAAGATGGCCACGATCGGCACGATCATCATCACCGCCGCCGCGCTGGTCAGGCTCCAGTCCCGGCTGAACCGGGTCGCGAAGTTCTGGTAGCTGGTGACGACCGTGAACTTGCTCTCGTCCTGGAGGAAGACCGTCGCCAGGAGGAACTCATTCCAGACCGACAGCGCCACCACCAGGCCGACGGTGAGGAACCCCGGCCAGGAGAGCGGCACCACGATCTTGGCGAAGATCTGCCACTCCCCGGCCCCATCGACCCTGGCCGCGTCCTCGAAGTCCCGCGGCAGTTGGACCATGTAGGAGCGCAGCAGGAAGATCGCCAGCGGGGCGTTCAAGGCGATGTAGATGAGCATCAGGCCATGGAACGTGTTCAGCAGGGACAACTCCCGCCACAGGACGAAGAGCGGCACCAGGAACAGGTGGATCGGCAGACTGGAGACGACGAGCAGGAACAACATCAGTGCCCCCGCCCCGGGCAGGTCGAGCTTGGCGAGACTGTAGGCCGCCATCCCGCCGAGCAGTAGCACCCCGAGCACAGTTCCCGCCACCAGCAGCGCGCTGTTGACCATGGTGGTCGAGTAGTTCCCGACATCCCAGGCCCGGGAATAGTTCGACCAGACGAAACCCCTCGGCAACCCGAGCGGGTTGTCACCGATCTCGGTCCGGCTCTTGAGCGAGTTGAAGGCCATAATCGCAAGCGGGCCGATCGAGAAGATGAGCAGCAGGATCAGGATGACGTAGTTGGGGGCGAGACTGATGCCGCGCCCCCCCCGGACGATGCGATTCAAATCTCCCATCCTCTCCGGCGCAACACCACGAAGACCGAGATCACCGCGCCGACGAACACGCTCATCGTCATGCCGATCGCCGCGGCGTATCCGGCCTCGAAGTTCTGGAAGGCGTTCTTGAACACCAGGATCGAGAGCACCTCGGACGCGCCCGCCGGGCCGCCCTGCGTCGTGATCCAGATGAAGTCGAAGGTCAGGAACGACCAGATACTGGTCATCAGGACCATGAACACGAGCACCGGCCGGATCCCGGGGATGGTCACGTCCTTGAACTCCTGCCAGCGGTTCGCGCCGTCGAGGCGGGCTGCCTCGTACAGGTCCGGGGGAATGTTCTGCATCCCCGCCAGGAACAGCACCATCAGGAAACCCCACCAGTGCCAGTTGTCGATGAAGGCGATCGTCGGCAGGACCGTCGATTCCCGTCCGAGGAAGGCGATGTCCATCCCGGGCACGCCCCGGTCGTTGAGCCAGCCGACGATCCCCCGGTCGGGATGGATCAACGAGGTCCAGAGATGCGCCACGATCACGCTCGGCAAGACATAGGGAATGAAGAGCGCCATGCGGAAGAAGAGGGCGCCGCGGGTGATCGGTGCCAGCAAACTGGCCGCCACCAGCCCCATGGCGGTCGGCACCGTGAGGAACATCGCCAACCACATGAGGTTATGCAGGAAGGCGTCCTTGAATGACGCGTCGTCGAAGAAGAGTTGACGGTAGTTGTCCAACCCGACCCATTTGGCCGCGCCGATCCCACTCCAGTCGGTCATCGAATAGTAGACGGCCGCCAACGTCGGGCCGAGGACGACCAGCAGGTTGATCAACAATACCGGCAACACGAAGAGCCAGGGGACGACCTTGCGGCGGTAGAAGGCCCCGCTCAACCGCCGTCGCCGGACGTTGACGGCGGGATACCCTTGGATCGCGGTATCGCGCATCTCGTTCACCTCTCAGTGACCGGCAACCGGGTCGATCGAGTCGGGACGTGGGCCCAGATGACCGCGTACAGTCGCGCTCGACGACTGTTCGACCATCTCCACTCATTCGTGCGGCGCCCGAAGACGCCCACACGTCCGGGCCGGGCCACCAGTTGCGGCCAAGACCGGGTCGGGCTCACCGAATGCTCCGGGACCACGAGGTCCCGGAGCATTCGACGGTGATCGCCTAACTGAGATCAGTCACCGACCGGTCGGGAATCGGCGGCACGACGCCTTCCGCGACTTCAGCGTCGAAGGTCGTTTGGACGCCCTGGAGGTACTCCTCGACCGTCATGTCGCCGCCCCAGACGCTCTCGATCTCCTCGAACAGGTAGGTCCGAGTCTGCGGTGGCCAGAAGGTCCAGGTCGTGTACCCGTAATTCCCCGCTGCCGAGGCCTCGTTCTGGGCGACCAGGATCTCGGCATATTGCGGATCGACGCCTTCCAGCGCCCCTTCTTCCAGGGGAACCGAAGCCGGAGAATCACCACACTCGACGACGAGCCGGGCCTGGGTCTCGGACGAGAACAGGTAATCGATGAACTCGGCGGCGGCGTCCGGGTTCTCGGCGTTGGCATTGATCGAGACCGTCGACCCGATGCCCAGGTCGTAGATCGCCTCGCCGCTCGCCGAGGGCATGGGCACCCAGCCCCACTCGCTCCCCTCATCACCGAAGAAGGTGTTGAGGTCGGCGACGGTCCACGAACCCTCGATCTTCATGGCCGCCTCCCCGGCGGCGAGGGCGGAGTTCGCGTCGGCGAACGTCGTCGTGTAGTAGCGATCGAGACCACCCATGAACCAGCCGTTCTGTTGGGCCTCGTTCAGGGTCGTGATCGCCTCGACGAACTCGGGATCGGTCCACTGCTTCTCGCCGGTCAGGGCCGCGTAGACGTTATCCGGGCCGGCGATATGGTTCAGATACTCGCCGACGAACCACTCGTTGGCATCGCGGAACTCCTGGTTGGCATGGGCGAACGGGATGATGTCCGCCGCGGCGATCTCCTCCGCCAGCGCCATCATCTCATCGACGGTTTTCGGTGGCGTCCAACCATTCTCCTCGAACAACGTCCTGTTATAGAACAGGGCCAGCGTCTCGACCTGATTCGGGATGCTGTAGAGCGTGCCGTCGACCTTGCCGAGGTCCATCGCCCAGGGAGCGAAGCGCTCGTTCCAGCCGTACTGGGTGGCGTACTCGTCGAGCGGCAACAATTGGCCAGCCTCGGTCACGGCGACGGCGAACGCCGGGCCGGGGGTGTAGACCACATCGGGGCCCTCGCCGCCCGCGAGGGCGGTCTGGGTGGCTTGCCACCGATTCGGCTGGAGCCGCGACTCCACGACGACGGTGTCGCTCTGTTCGTTGAACGGATCGACCGCGGCCGCGATCCGGCACTCTGCCGTCTCCGACCCGCTCGTCGAATCCAACCAGAGGGTGATCGTGGCCTTATCCTGCGCGCGACCGATCGCGCCGCCCGGGGCAATCGCGACCATTGGCACCAGGAGTGCCATAATCAAGATCACCGTGAGCCGGTGGTGAGCTGAGCGTCTCGCTGACATCGCGTTCGCCTCCTCATCGCGTCGCCCCCGCCCTGATGGGGGAACCCGGCGTACTCCGCCGGGCGATCTGACGCCCTGACATCCGGTGTCACGTCCGTGACCCATCACGGGCCGACTACGCCAACCACACCTCCGGTCGCGACTTGCCGTGGGACAAACATCCATCCGTCCCTCTGGTCGGCATCCTACCGCAAGTCCTGCGTGTTCGCGCGGCTAACGTGCTGGACATCGCCGCGATCGAAGCGGCGACGGATCGAGGTCGCGAATAAGCCGCGCCCCGGTGATGGCGCCTCCCAGGTCACGGCCAGCGCCCGAGCCCACACGCGTCGCGTATTCGGGTATCCCTTCCAGCGGTGATGGGGCAATCAAGCCAAACCTCGACCCACCCATGGCACCCACCGCCCGTACCGCTGGAGCGTCGACCAGCTCACCCGGACCGCGTAGTACCCGAGGGCCAACCCACGGATGACGTTGACCCAGCGAAAGAAGCGGCCACCGACGTAGCGTCGGCCCCAACCGACAGAGGCCGCCATCCCGATGCCCCAACTAGCCGCGCCGATCAGGAATGCGACCAGGAACAGGGCCGTCCGGCCAGAGGTCGGGCCATCGCCGCCATATGCCAGGACGCCGCCGCCGATGCCGGCCCAGAAGGCTAGGCCGGCCGGATTGGCCAGACCGAAGATCAACCCGATGCGGAACGGCCTTCCCGCGTCAGTTGCCTCGGGCCTTACCTCGCCTCCCCCGAACGCCTCGACCAATGCCGTCCTCGCCAGGGCGAACACGAGCGCGGCCGCGGCCAGTCCCAGGACGAGGGCGACGGAGTCGTACCGGACCAGGACGGCCGCCCCGGTCACGCCGGGGATCGCCCAGAGCCCGTCACCGACCAGCGACCCCAGTTGGACCGACAGGACCAGTCGGAACCCGCCCCGGACACCCCGTCGCAAGGCCTCCGTATTCACCGCTCCCGGCACCGCCGCATAGGCCATCCCCAACCCGATCGCCGACGTCACGAATCCGGTCGTAGCCGTCACGGTGCCATCCTCTCCCACCATCGCGAAAGCGACTTCGACCTTCCCGTTCAGTCCATCGTTGGCGAATCTAGCCGGTCACGATGGCGACAACTCGTCACACCGCGATGACGTCGCGATCCCCGGTCTGGTTCCAGATCAACATCGCCGTGGCGAGCGGCATGTCGGCGGTACCCATGTCGGGGCCCGGGAGGTCCTTGACGTGTTCACCGAGGGCAGAAAAGAGGTCTTGCACCTCGGGAGTCGAGAGGAAGCGATGGAACTGTTCTTGGAAGTCACCATCGCTGACGGTCAGCTCCAGCGCGTACTGACCGCTGCCGATGAAGACGACGAGTCTCTCCACCCCGATCCCCCGGTCGAGGACCTCTATGGGGAACCGATCGTGTATCTCGCGAACGGACAGCTCACTGCCAAGATCCATCCGGGACACGCACAGGACGGTCTGCATCGACGTCTCCTCCTCGCTCGTTCGACCGACGCGGCCATCACTCCGCGCTGCGTCGGTCGGACGCCAGTGGCCCAGGTACATGGGACGTGCCATCGCCGGGATGCATCGACGCTCGGTCCGGCGGGGGCGTTGGCCCACGCCTGGACGTTCGGGTACACTTCGCGGCGGAGAGGTGTCCGAGTGGTTGAAGGTGCCGCTCTCGAAAAGCGGTGTGGTGTTGAGCCACCGTGGGTTCGAATCCCACCCTCTCCGCCCCGTCGAGCTTCGTCCCCCTGATCCGGTTCGCGCCCGGTGTCCACACCCTGGAAGGGTCGCATAGTTGGCCTAGTGCGCGCGCCTGGAAAGCGCGTAGGGGGCAACCCCTCGAGGGTTCGAATCCCTCCCCTTCCGCCCCCGATCGTCCCCATACCCGGTGACTGACCGAGCAACGTTCCCAGCCGGTTGACCCGTCTTCCGTCTGCGAGTCTACTCCTTGGCCGTTTTCCGCGCCCTCGCGTCGATCTGGGCCCGGGTCGGGATGGACGGCTGGGCGCCTTGTCTCGTCACGGCCAGGGACCCGGCGACGACCCCGTACCGGAGTGCCTCGACTGGGGATTTCCCGGTCGCCAGTTCGGCCGCGAACGCCCCGCAGAGGGCGTCTCCCGCTGCCGTGGTATCGACCACCTCGACCGCGGGGGCCGCGACGGACTCCGTCCCCGACGCGTCGATCAAGGTTGCGCCCTCCCCGCCCAACGTCAGCACGACCGACTTCGGCCCACTCTCCAGCAGACCCCGGGCCGCCTCCGTCCCGTCGGTCCCGCCGGCATCTCCTCCGACCATCGCCGCCGCCTCCGTTTCGTTCACGATCACCACGTCTACCAGGGCCAGGAGGCCCCGTCCCGCCTCGGGTTCCGGCGTCGCGTTCAAGACCACGGTGATGCCCAGGGCCCGGGCCCGGGTGAACAACGCCGTCAACACCGGCACCGGCAGTTCCAACGTGGTCAGGACGACCGCCGGCCGCATCCGCTCGATCAGGTCGAGGGCCGCCCGCTCGGTGACCTTGGTGGTCGCCCCCGGGACGTAGAGGATCCGGTTCTCCCCGCCCGGTTCGACCCAGATCGAGGCCGTCCCCGAGGCCGCCCCGGCGATCACCGCGACGGCCGAGACATCGATCCGCTCGACCGCGAGCTCACTCAGCCGGTCCCGTCCGAAGGCGTCGCCGCCGACGGCCCCGAGCAAGCTCACGCGCGCGCCGGACCGTGCCGCCGCGACCGCCTGGTTGGCTCCCTTGCCTCCGCCAAAAATCGCAAACCCGTCCCCGGTCACGGTCTCCCCGGGTCCGGGGACCCTCGTCACCCGCGACACGAGATCGCTGTTGATCGCGCCCGCGACGAGCACCCGTGTTTCGGCCATGTCCGTCGTCTCCCCTATACGATCCTGCTCAGGCCAGTCCACCCCGTTGGTTGGACCCTATCATGATCTGCCACCAGACCGCCTGGCCCATGCCCCGATCAATGGCCGCCGCAGGTCTCTCCACGCCTGTCGGGCTCGTCCAGGGTCGTCAGGCGCCGCCGTCGTCGGCCCGTATCGCTCTCTGGTATACGACTCCGCGACCTGCCGGGCTGGTGCCGAGGATCGAGGCACCGCACGCCCAAGGGCGTCGGCATACTCGATCGGGGTCATCGCCAGGTCTTCCCTCACCCCGGCCCAGCGGCCCGCTTTCTGGACCCGAGCCCAGAGTGCGCCGAGAGGACTCAATCCCTTCAGACCCCTCCGCCAGGCAATCGCGACGGTCCCCGCCGCCATGCCGATCAGACCGGCGATCGCCAGCAGGCCGCGCACCACCCGGGAGGTGATCTCGTCAGATGACCCACCGCCACCGTCCCGGTCGGCGGTCGTCCCGGCCACGGCCGGGGTTGCGGTCGGGGCGACCGGCGCGGTCGGTCCCGCGATCGGTGAGGGAGTCGGGCGCGGCGTCGGGGTCGGCTCGGGGATCGAGGCCGTCGCGTCTCGCTCGCCGAAGGCCCGGGCGGGTTGCGAGGCGGTTGGCTCGAAGGCGATCCACCCGAACGCCGGCGTGTACACCTCGACCCAAGCGTGCGCGTTCCGCTGGCGGTAGAGGAACCCGGCTTCTCCCTCGTCATAGGCGGCGGGGTAATATCCCGCGACGATCCGGGCCGGGATGTCGAGCGACCGCAGCATCACGACCATCGCGCTGGCGTAGTACTCGCAGTAGCCCTCTCGCGTCTTGAACAGGACGTGGTCGACCACGTCGGCGCCGGCCGGGGGCTCGGCGATGTCCTCGACGTACCGGATCCGGGTCCGCAGGTCGTCCTGGATCGCGACCGCGACCTCGAACGGGGTCGTCGCCCCGGCATCGGCGGCGATGTCCCGGGCGAGATCCCGCGTGCGCGGAGTCACGGTATCGGGAAGTTGCAGGTAACGGTCCGTCACCCAAGCCGGGTAGGTATCGCCCGCCGCCGCCAGTTGCGACGGCGAGGCGGTGCTGGCCAGTCCGGTCACGGTATAGGGCTGTCCCGGCACGGCCTGCCGGGCGTAAACGGCCTCGACATCGTCGTAGACGGGCAGTTGCCCAGAGACGACGATCTGGCGCACCCGGCCCCCGGCCCCCGGTTCCCACTCCACCCGCAGCAGGCGTCGGGCGAGTTGGTCCCGCTCTTGGGACAGGCCGGCGTCGATCGCCGGGTCGCCGGTCAAGGTGCCGGGCTCCTCCGAGAGATACCCGCGCACGTTGGCTTCACCGAGCAAGCTTGCCAACCGCCGCAGGTCGGGCGGGATCCGATCGTCGCCATCGATCGCGAACCGCGCCCCGTCCAACGTCCGCCACGACAGCTGGACCGTGGTCGCGATCGTCGCCGCTTGGTGGGTCTCTAGCGTCAGCAGGAGGTCGCCCCCGGCCCGGAGCATCTCGATCTGACCGGACACGGACGCCCGTTCTCGCTCCACCCCGGCCGAGAGGTTGACGGCCTGTTCGGGCGCGAATCGCATCCGGGGCGAATACCGCTGTCCATCGTCGGTCTCGGCCACGAAGTCGTCCTCGACCGAACTCTCCCAGCCGGCCCCGTCGTACCGGTCGTAGCGATACGCGGCGAGGTAGGCCGCTTCGTCTGCTCGCAGCAGTGCGGCGGGCTCGTCGCTCAGTTCCAGCGCCCCACCGAGTTCGAACCGGTCGCTAAACTGCGAGAACGTCCTGGAGTCGTCCGCGTTTCCCCGGTTGATTCGTCCAAGGATGTGTTCGGTCCAACCCTGGACCGTGCCCACCGGTTCCTCGATCGCCCGTGCCGCCGCGCCCAGGGTGTCGTCTCGCAGGGTAGGCGGCAACGTCGCGATCACGAGGGCCGCGGTCAGGGCGAGCGGGAGGGCCGGACCGAGCCAACGGGCGACCGGCGACACCGGGATCCCCGGTCGCCCGCGCCAGGCAAGGCTTCGTTGGAAACCGAAGTGCGCCCCGAGCAACAGCGTCGACACGGTCGCCAGTCCGACCAGCGGCGCGACCCCGCTCCCCGGCCGGGCACCGAGGACGGCCATGATCGTCACCGCCGGTGGGACGATCGCCCCGAGTGGCCAACCGCGCCGGTACAGCATCCAAGCCGAGGCATACGCGGAGATCCAGGCAACGAACGCCAACCCACCCAGCAACAGCACGCCGCCCTCGTCCGGTCCGGGTCCGGGGGTGGCCGCCAGCCAGGTGCGGGACCGGTCCGCCACCTCCGCCATCCTGCCCGGCAACCCCCCCGCGAGTGCGGGCGAGGCCGAGGCGGTGTAGAGCCACGCCACGCCGATCCCGGTCCAGAAGGCGATCAGGTGCGACAGCATGTTGAGGATCCCGCTCTTGGCCAAGATCATGCCGCCAACGACCGCGATGACCGCGACCGTCAGCGAGCCGTCGTCCGCGCTGACCCCGTTCCCGTCCACGGCCGTGACGACGGCGAGCCCGACGAGCGCCAGGTGCAGCGCGACGGTCACCCACCCCTCGGCCGGACCGGCCAGGGGTGCGCGGCGTGGCGCCGCCAGGAGCGGCCCGCGTTGTCCTCGCATCGTCTCGTCAGCCACGGCTCTCCCCATTTCGCAGCGTCGTCCCCATCCGGCCGGTCGCCGCCGCCGCACCCTCCTGACTGGGGACGACCTCCCCGAACCCCGCCCCGACGACGTGGACGGGGATCTCGACGGCCGCCAGGGCCCCGACGACCTCAGCCACCGTGGGCCCCGTCGCTCCCGGTTCACCGGGCCGGAATCCGCCCTCGACCATCGCCACCGCGACGGGAGTTCCCCTGCTCATGATACCGCCGACGACCTCGACCCACCCGCTCTGCCGCGACGCGGTGACGATCATCAGCACATCTTGGCGCCGCATCCGGGGCCCCTCGACCAGCAACCGCTCCGCCAGGGGCATCTCCCCGTCGGCGACCACGACGGCTAGCGTTTCGAGGATCCTGGTCCGCTGGCGGTCCCCCCGCTCGGGCTGCATCAGGACCGCCTGGCCGCCGGAGCAGATCATCCCCACCGCACGCCCCTCGCCCAGGGCCTCCAGGGCCAGGGAGGCCGCGAGCGACACGATGGTCTCTTCGGTCGCCCGCCGGTCGCCCTCCCTCGACGGCAACCCGCCGTCGCCGGTGAACTGGACATCACCGGCCCCGGTGCCTCGACCCAATCGCTCCAGATCCACCAGCACCCACAGGTCGGCGGAGGCCTCGGACTCGAACTCTTTGGTCATCAGGCGTCCGGTTCGTGCGGTGGTGCGCCAGCTGATCCTGGCCATCGGGTCACCGGCAACGTATTCCCGGACCGTCGAGGAACTGGTGGAGTGGGCCAGCAGGCGCCGCGAGGCGGCCGCCCCCCGGGGCAACCGGCCGGCCGGGGGCCGCATCGCCGAAACGTCGACCAGCCGGGGATAGATCACCACCTCGTGGTTGATCGCCAGGAGGCGCCGGCGGAAGAAGATCCCCAGCGGGTCGCTGGTGGCGACGGTGAGGGGCCCGAGCCGGTACGCCCCCCGCCGCACACAACGGGTCCGCGCCTCCCAGGTCCGTTCTCCCCGCGGTCCGATGCGGACCGCCTGGCTGGCATCGTGTCCCGGGAGCGACGAGTGATCGGTGATCTCCAGCCACCATTTCGGCACCCGGGACCGGTTCCAGATCGTCAGGCGTTCCGTCAGGAGATCGCCGGCCTGGGCCCGGTCGGCGTCCAGGTCGCGCCGCACGGCGATGCCGCCCAGGCTGACCGCGCTCCATATCGCCGCCACGACCACGACGGCGATCACCGCCCCGAGGGCCTGGTCGAGTACCGGCCACCCCGTGTACTCGGCGGCGGCGAACAGGGCCAACACCACGGCCATGGCGCGGAACACCGTCATCCCCGGGACGACTCTCGCCCGGCCGTGGCGTACCGGCGGGCGGTCGTCCCGTCTGGCGCCGCCCCCGGCACCGCCACCGCCCCCAGCAGCGAACCGATCACCGCCCGGCCATCGACGTGGCGCATCCGGGCCGAGGGAGTGACGATCACCCGGTGCGCCAAGGTCGGCTCGGCCAGCGCCTTGACGTCGTCGGGGATCACGTAGTCCCGCCCGGCCAACGCGGCCCAGGCCCGGGCCGCGTTGTAGAGCGCCAACGATCCGCGCGGGCTGGCCCCGAGGTAGACATCGGCGTGGTGGCGGGTCGCCTCCACCAGCGAGACCACGTACTCCGCCACCGCCGGGGCGACGTGGATCTCTTTGATCGCGGCCTGGGCGAGCAGCAACTCCTCGACCCGGACCACCTGCCGAAGGTCGTCGAGCGGATGCTCCCGGTGCTGCCGCTCCAGCATCTCCAATTCGTTCTGGCGGCCGGGATAGCCCATCGAGATGCGGACCAAGAAGCGGTCCAGTTGCGCCTCCGGCAGCGGGAAGGTGCCCTCGTACTCGATCGGGTTCTCGGTCGCGAGCACGACGAAGGGTTCCGGCAGGGCGTAGGTCTGGCCGTCGACCGTCACCTGGCGCTCCTCCATCGCCTCCAGCAGGGCCGATTGGGTCTTCGGGGTGGCGCGATTGATCTCGTCCGCGAGGACCAACTGGGCCACGATGGGGCCGGGCCGGTACTCGAACTGGTTCCGCTGCTGGTCGAAGATGCTGACCCCCGTCACGTCGCTCGGCAGCAGGTCGGGCGTGAACTGGATGCGCTTGAACGAGGTCCCGAGCGTTCGGGCGACCGCCTTGGCCAGTACGGTCTTGCCGACTCCCGGCACGTCCTCGATCAAGACGTGGCCATGACAGAGCAGGGCCACCAGCACCAGTTGCACCTCGCGCCGCTTGCCGACGATGACGCGCTCGACGTTCTCCGTCACCGCGTGGGCGACCGACTGCACCAGGGTGAGGTCCATGCGAGGGGCATACTCCGCGGCGCTCGCGCGGCGAGGCCATGTCGGCGTGGGGAGGTGTTTCGTCAAAGCGATCATCCGGCCCAGGATGGGCATCGGACGCGCGATCCCCCAGTATACGCGGGGGGCCGTGCCCTCCCGTTCCGCGCCCGGCCGGGGCTCATCTGAGCTCGGCGCCGATAGGGATCGTGGGGGCCCGCACCCGGTGAACGGACAGCACCGGGTATACTTCTGTCACGTTCCGACACTCATCATCGGACCCACGAGGGGCACCATCCCGGCGACCGGTCAGCCCCGCCGACGAGTCCCGCGACACGGTGTCGGGGACCAGCCGAGAGGATCCTCACCGATGTCCACCCCTGCCGTGACCCACACCGCGATGCCCACCGCCGCCCCGGTCAAACCCCGGGCGGCATCGGCCAAAGCCAAGGCCGCCGCCCGCAAGACCCTCATGCTGATCGACGGGTACGGCCTGATCTTCCGGGCCTATCACGCCCTGCCGCCCAGCCTGACGACCTCGACCGGCGAGCAGGTCAACGCGGTCTTCGGCTTCGCCTCGATGCTGCTCGATGTCGTCCGCCAACAGTCTCCCGACTACGCCATCGTCGCCCTCGAAGGGGGCCGCACCTTTCGCCACGACGCCTTCGATGGCTACAAGGCCAACCGGGGCGACATGCCGGACGACCTGCGGCGCCAGATCGCCCGCGTCCACCAAGTGATCGAGACGCTGAACCTGCCCATCATCACCCGCGACGGCTACGAGGCCGACGACGTGATCGGGAGCCTCTCGGTCGCCTGCTCCGCCCGCGAGGAACTCGACGTCTTGATTCTGACAGGAGACAGTGACCTCCTCCAACTGGTCACCGACCGGGTCCATGTCGTCCTGCCGGGCTCCCGGCGCTTCAACGAACTGCGCCGCTTCGATCCCGACGCGGTCCTCGACCGGTACGGCTTCGCCCCGGCCCTGGTCGCCGACTACAAGGCCCTGGTCGGTGATACCTCCGACAATATCCCCGGCGTCCCCGGCATCGGTGACAAGACGGCCAAGGCCCTGATCCAGGCCTTTGGGCCCCTGGAGGCGATCATCGACCGGATCGACGAGGTGACCCCGACCAGGGCCCGCAACGCCCTGGCCGAGCACCGCGACCAGGCAATCATGAGCAAGGACCTGGCGACGATCGTCCGCGACCTGGATGTCGATTTCGACCCCACCCAGGGTGCCATCGGCGACTACGACCACGCCGCCGCCCTGGCCTTGCTCCAGGAACTCGAGTTTCGCTCGCTGATCGCGAAGTTGCCCGTCCCCCAGCGGAAGGCGGCCGCGGCGGCCACGACCGAGCGCCCACCGTCGAACAGGCGGGTGATCACCACCGGGGACGGCCTCGCCGCCTTGGTCACCGCGATCCGGGCGTCCGGCGAGTACGCGCTCGACGTGGAGACGACGTCGACCGATCCGCGGGTGGCGGAATTGGTCGGGATCGCGATCGCCACCGGCCCGGCGGATGCCGCCTATGTCCCCGTTGGCCACCTGGCCGGCGAGCAGTTGCCGGTCGAGACCGTGCGGGCCGCGCTGGACCCCGTGTTCCGCGACACCGATCTCGAGGTCTACACCCACCATGGAAAGTACGACCTGGCCGTCCTCGAACGGGCCGGATTCGCCACCTTCGCCATCGCGTTCGACACCATGATCGCGGCCTACCTGCTGGCGCAGTCCTCCTCCCGGCTCAAGGACCTGGCCTTCAACCGGCTCGGCATCCAGATGGTCGAGATCACGGAATTGATCGGCACCGGCAAGGGCCAGATCACCATGGATCAGGTCGATCCCGCCGAGGCCGGCGAGTACGCCTGCGGCGATGTCGAGGCCACTTTCGCCCTGGTCGAGCCCCTGCGGGCCGACCTCGATGCCCGGGAGCAGACCCGCCTCCTGCGCGAGGTCGAGCTGCCCCTGATCCCGGTCTTGGTCGCCATGGAGGCCGCCGGGATCGCCGTCGATCGCCCGTTCCTCGCGGAACTGAGCGAAGAGATCACCGCCGACCTTGGCCGGATCGAGATCGAGATCCGGGAGATCGCTGGCGACGCGATCAACATCGGCTCCAACCGCCAGATCGCCACCCTGCTCTTCGAGACGCTCGGCCTCCGCTCGGGCCGCAAGACCAAGACCGGGTACTCGGTCGATTCCGATGTCCTGGAGAGTCTGCGCCTCGACCACCCGGTCGTCGGTTTGATCCTGGAGCACCGGACGCTGTCCAAGTTGAAGTCCACCTACGTCGATGCCCTCCCTGGGCAGGTCAATGCCCGAACCGGTCGCGTCCACACCTCCTATAACCAGACCGTCGCCGCGACCGGCCGGCTCTCCTCGACCAACCCGAATCTCCAGAACATCCCCATCCGCTCGGAACTGGGCCGCCGCGTCCGCCACGGCTTCCACGCCGACCCCAACCCGGCCGTCCGCCTCTACGACGACCCCGTCCTGCTGTCGGCCGACTACTCCCAGATCGAACTGCGCCTCGTCGCCCACATGAGCGGCGAGCCATCGCTGGTCGAGGCGTTCCGGGCCGGGGAAGACATCCACCGTGCGACGGCCGCCCTGGTCGCCGGGGTCGACCCCGCGGACGTCACCCCGACGATGCGCTCGATCGCCAAGACGGTCAACTTTGGCGTCATGTACGGCATGCAGAGCTACGGTCTCTCCCGCGACTCCGGCCTGTCCCGGGCCGACTCGCAGCGGTTCATCGACGAGTACTGGGCCCGCCTGCCCAAGGTCCGGGAACTCTTCGACCGGACCATCGCCTTCGGCCTCGAACACGGCTACGTCATGACCGAATGGGGCCGCCGCCGCTACATTCCCCAGCTCCTCTCATCCAACGGCGGCCAGCGCATCGCCGGGGAGCGGATGGCGATCAACATGCCCGTCCAGGGCGCGGCGGCCGACATCATGAAACTGGCGATGATCGAGCTGCATCGGGTCCTTGCTGCCTCCCCGATGCGGGCGCGGATGCTGCTCCAGGTCCATGACGAACTGGTCCTCGAAGTCCACCGGGACGACCTCCACGACGCCGCCCGGCTGGTCACCGGCACGATGGCCTCGGTCGTGGAACTGGATGTCCCCCTCGTCGCCGAGGTCCAGGCCGGCAGCCACTGGGACACCATGGAGCCGGTCGAGATGGTGGCGGGGTAACCCGTCCCGTGGCTGCCGAGCGCGCCGGGGGTATCCGTCGCCTCCGAAGGGACCTGAAGGCGACCGCGGGGTGGTGGGCCTTCCGCACCGCGCGTGGCCGGTTCGCCGGCGCCGCCGTGCGATGGGTTTTCGCCCACGCGGCCCGCGCGCTGCCGGTGCGCCGGGTCGAGGAGACGGCGCGGGTGATCGCCTTTCACCACCCCAGACCGGGGTGGCCCGTCCACGTGTTGCTCGTGCCCCGCCGGGGCATCCGCGCCCTGACGGCCCTGACCGATACCGACGGCCCCTACCTCGCGGCCATGTTCGATGCGGCATCGCGCCTCGCCCGCACCCCGCACGTCGGGGACGACCCGGTCGCCGTCGTGATCAACGGCGGGACCTCCCAGGACATCGCCCAACTCCACGCCCACCTGATCGCCGGACCCGCCGTTCCCCGCTATGCCCGGCCGCCCCTCGCCATTCCCATTGACGCCGTCTGGTCCGGCCGGATCGTGACGTTCCCTCATCCCGTACCGGCGCGGATGACGCACTTCGTCGTCCGCTTGGCCCCAGATGACCCGGGGGAAACGGGCTTCCTCGGTATGGAGGCGGACCTCGTCCGGGACCTCGTCCTGACCATCCGGCACCTCGTTGGCACCGCCGCCCCGCCTCTGCCAGGCTGGTCCTTGGTCGCATCGACGGCGGACGGCACCCTCCACCTCTCCTGTTTGCACGTCGTCTCCGGTGACCGGATCGACCGGGGTAGGGCAGCGCCCGTCCAATCATCGTAATCGGGACGTGCAGGCCCGTTGGGAGCGCCGGGCCGGGGCCACGGCTTTGGTATACTT